>JADZBJ010000111.1 GCA_020852155.1 Saprospiraceae bacterium
AGGATGCCGATGGGATCAATTTCCACGAAAACACCCGTGATCCAGCGCATGACTGATTTGTACATGTACCACACCAGGTTGCGCATTTTCGGGTCCAGCACCATATAGACAACTGCTGCCAGAGCGGCGAGAATACCCGCCAGATAGAGTGTGTTTTGCGCCAGAGTTATCAACACCGGCAGAATGGTGTACAGCAGATAGCCGCCGCCGAGCAGAATGGCTGCGAGAAAAACTCCTCCCGTAACTCCTTCGGGGCGTTCCCAGAAATTTTTGGGTTTGACAGGCTGTAAATCGTTCATTGTGAATGAGTTGGTTGATTTAGTTTTTGTTAAAGATATTATTGAAAAACATCCGCACCAAGTTGCGGAAACGGCTGTTGACAAAGAAAAGAATGACAAAAGCCAGTGCAAACAGCCAGAACAGGCTGACAAAAATTTTGAGCAATTTGAATGCCAGCCAGAGTGCTGCCAGACCGGCAATAAACACCACGATCGGATTCTTCAGTAAATCGTTCATGTTTAGAAATGGGTTGAAAGTATCCCGCAGGGATATTGTTGAAAGATTTTGGAGGTTTTTCGGACTAAAATTACTTGAGGTATTGTTGCATTTTGGAAATGTCGTCATTCAGTTGGGCCACAACGTTGGTAAACGTGACATCAAAATCAGCCTTGGTGGTTTCAATTTTGATGGTGCTGTCGTTGATTTCCTTGCGCACCTGTTCGCTGCGCTGTTTATGTTGCTCGATTTGTTCGGTGAGTAGACGAATCTGTTCTCCTTTCTGCTGAATGGCCGCTTCGAGGTTTTTGATTTCTTCTTCGCGATTGCCAATCAGTTTGGCGCGTTGCTGGGCGTGGGCTTCATTGAATTTTGACTGCTCCTGTCCCAGAACATTGATGTAAAATTTGGCGGATTCGACTAATTGTTGCTGTGTGACACCCATTGTTTGCGCAGCCGCGTACGCCGACTGAAAACGCGTACCTTCATCCATCGGAATTTTGGAGAGGTTGCGCAGTGACTGCCTGAATTCAAAATAATCAAATCCGGGCTGGTTGTTTTTTTCAAGCGCAGCAGCGAGTATTTCTACAAAGCGGTCTTTTAACGAACCGCTGGAAACAACCGGTGCAGGCGCCTCGACGGGTTGTTGACCCGGCGCTGCTTGCGCTGGAGCCTCTTCAGGTTTGGCGCCCGTCGGAGCAGGGTCTTCAACAATAAAAACGGATTTGAATTTTGAAAAAAAATCTGACATGGCCGTAGCGTTGGAAATGCAGTTTTGAATGGGGTAAAGGTGCAGGACAGGTGCTTTCCGTATGCAAATTCGTCGGCGACAATCCCGGAATTTCCGACAAAGAAACTGAATCAATCGGACAAAAAGAAAAACGCTTTATTTTGGCCGAAAATCAGGTCACCTTTCACATGACTTTTGACGTAACCATACCCGTTCTTAACGAAGAGGCCAGCCTTGACCGGCAGGTGCGCATACTGCATCGTTTTTTGTCCGAACATTTTCCTGACAGCAGTCAATGGCGCATTGTCATTGCCGATAATGGCAGCACAGACAACACCCGACATATTGCCGCAGCCCTCGGCGATGAGTTGCCGGAAGTGCAATTGGTACAGGTGCCCGAACGAGGCGTAGGCCTGGCCTTGAAAACCTCCTGGATGCAAAGTAATGCCGATATTGTTGGTTACATGGACCTCGACCTGGCTACTGATTTGCGCCATTTTATTCAGGCTTACAACGCCCTGAATACGGAAGGTTTTGATTTGGTGTACGGCTCCCGATTGCACGCTCAATCAAAAGTCATTGGCCGGACGGTCAAACGCGAGATCACTTCCCGCGTTTTCAATACCATATTAAAGGTGTATCTCGGCGTGGGCTATTCAGATGGCATGTGCGGCTTTAAATGGCTCAAGCGCGAACACGTCGCGCCACTCATGGCTGGCGGTGCAATGTCAAACGGCTGGTTTTTCAGTACGGAATTATTAACCGTCGCCGAATGGCAGGGCCTGAAAATGTGCGAATTGCCTGTTCAATGGACCGATGACACCACCGAAAGCAAAGTAGATATTCCTAAATTGGCTAAGCAGTACCTGAAAGCGATGGAAGTCCTGAAACAGCGCAAGCCAAAATCCTCCAACCCATGAAAGAATACCTCTCGCTGATCAAATTCAGCCATACCGTTTTTGCGCTTCCTTTTGCCCTGATTGGTTTCACGCTGGGCATTTTGGAAAAAGGCACAGGGCTTGATATCCGTTTGCTCGTTCTGGTGTTGTTATGCATGGTGTTTGCGCGGAGCGCCGCCATGGCTTTCAACCGTTACTTAGACAGGGACATTGACGCTGTAAATCCGCGAACCAAGGTGCGCGAAATACCCGCCGGCGTCATTTCTCCGCGTTCGGCTTTGATGTTCGTTGTGCTGAATTGCGTTGCATTTATCGCAACGACCTTTTTCATCAATCCGATTTGCTTTTACTTGTCGCCGGTGGCCCTGGCTGTTGTTTTGGGCTATAGTTACACCAAGCGATTCACGTGGCTTTGTCACGTCGTGCTGGGCGCCGGACTTGGCCTCGCCCCGGTGGGCGCCTGGCTGGCCGTGACGGGTTATTTTGCCTGGACGCCGGTTATTTACGGCTTGGCGGTACTATGCTGGGTGTCCGGTTTTGATGTCATTTATGCTTTGCAGGACGAGGATTTTGACCGTTCGCAGCGCTTGTATTCGATGCCTGCATTTTTCGGGAAAAAGCAGGCACTACGTCTCTCGGAATGGCTTCACTTGTTTTCGGCAGCATTCATTGTACTGGCTGCCAGACTCATTCTGGGCGATGATCCACAAGCCGGATGGTTGATATGGCTGGCCACCGGTTTTTTTCTGTCCATGCTGGTTTTTCAGCATCGCCTGGTTAAACCTGACGACCTGAGCCGTGTTAATGTGGCGTTTTTTACAACCAACGGCATTGCCAGTGTGGTTTATGGCGTGCTGGTGATTGGTGATTTGATTTTTTAATTTCTGTCTTAACCAGGATTTGGGGGGATTATTCTGTCTTAACCAGGATTTGGGGAGATTATAGGATTTACCGGATTTAAATTTTGGGTGGCTGTGAAATCTTTAAACTAAGTCATACAAATTCATCATTGCAATCCCCAAATCCTGGTCAAGACAAAAAAACAATACTCAAATCACAAAATC
>JADZBJ010000112.1 GCA_020852155.1 Saprospiraceae bacterium
GAATTTGATCATGGCGTCAAAAGCCTTTGACCCTTACCCTTTTATCCTGCTGAATCTGGTGTTGTCGTGCCTTGCAGCCATACAAGCGCCCATCATCATGATGAGCCAAAACAGGCAGGAAGAAAAAGACCGCCTTCGAGCAGAAAACGACTTCAAAATCAACCTGAAAGCCGAACTCGAACTCCGGCTTTTGCACGAAAAAATGGATCACTTGCTGGTACACCAACATCAAAGACTGCTGGAAATTCAGGAATTGCAAGTAGAATATTTACAGGAAATTGCCCGTAGCATACAGTCCAAGGCATAGGATTTTGAGGAGTTATACTAACTTCGCGCCATGAATGAAAAGGTGCATTTCCTCGAAAAACAACAAGACTTTGATCAGGTTATCCAGCAAATTGCCAATGAGCAATGGATTGGCTTTGACACTGAATTCGTCGGAGAAAAATCATTTGTTCCGCGTCTTTGCCTGCTGCAAATTGCTACTGAAACAGACATTTACCTTGTAGATTGCCTGAAAATTAAAAACCTGGACGGTTTTCTGAAAATATTGGAAAACCCTGAAACGCTCAAAATCACCCACGCCGGTGATAATGACTACAGGTTGCTGTACACGTTGTTCGGCACTACGCCTTCCAATACATTTGATACGCAAATTGCAGCCGGTTTCGTGGGTTACAACTACCCCGCCGGGTTTGGCCGTATTGTAGACAAAGAGCTGCACATCACCCTGGCCAAAAGCCATACCGTAGCCGACTGGGAAGCGCGACCGCTCGACGCCAAAGCCGTAGAATACGCCATTGAGGACGTCAAATATCTTTCAAAACTGCATGAAAAATTGACCTCCAAACTCAAAAAACTCAAGCGTGAAGCCTGGGCCAAAGAGGAAAACATCAAGTGGGAAGATGCGGAATTTTATACCGTTACGCCCGACAAGGAGTTCTACAACAACGACCTGGTTTTCCAATTGAGTGAACGGGAAAAATTGTTCCTGTTGCGCCTTTATCGGTGGCGTCTGGATACTGCCAAAAGAATGAACCTGCCCAAGGAACAAATCCTCCAATCCAAACTCATTGGCTCGGTGGCCAAAGCCATTAAATCAGGCCCGTCAGCCATAAAAAGCAACCGAACCTTGCCTGAAGGCCTCTGGAGAAGAAATTATGACCAATGGGCCGAACTCTGGAAATCTCCGGCTACCGACGCAGAAGCGGCGCTGCTGAAGTCATTACCCAAACAGGCGCCGGATGATCCTGAACGCGAATGGACGATGGACTTGCTCTACCATTTCATCAAAAAACAATGCATCGAGCATGAAATCAGTGCAGCATTGCTGTTCCCGCGCGGCGATTTCAACAAACTCAAATCAGGTAGCGACGACTTCGACCCTGATTTTCTGAAAGGCTGGCGCGCCGAACTGATGGGCAAACCCCTCGTGGACTGGCTGCTTCGTGGCAATGAAATCATGATGACATGGCCCGAAACCGGCAAATGCGAACTCACCATGAAAGCCCGTTAAACCGCTATAATTCTACCCGCCATGATCATCATTCAGGATAAATTAGTCAGCGACGAGATCGTCGAAGAAAAGTTCGTGTGCCAATTGTCGGCATGCAAAGGCGCCTGTTGCTGGGAAGGCGACGCAGGCGCACCGTTAGAAAACGAAGAATTGCCGATTCTGCTGGACATTTTTCCAAAAATAAAGTCTTTTTTAAGTCCGGCAGGCATTGCCGCCATCGAGGCCCAGGGTACGCACGTGTGGTTTGAAAACACCCAAAGCAACGGCACCACGCTGATTGATAACGGCCCTTGCGCTTACATGACCTACGACGCACTGGGCATTGCCAAATGCGGTATCGAACAAGCCTGTAAAGCGGGTGTTATTGATTTTCTCAAACCCATTTCTTGCCACCTCTACCCTATTCGTGTAGAAAAGAACGAACAACGGGCTTTCGAGGCGCTCAACTACGACCGTTGGGATATTTGTTCAGCCGCCTGTTCACTCGGCGAAAAAGAGCAGGTGCCCGTCTATCGTTTTGTCAAAGACGCCATTATCCGCCACTACGGGCAAGATTTTTACGACGAACTGGATGGTGCGGCCACTTTCATGGCCACACATCAGGATGGTGAAGGTGAATAAATCTTGTCGAGGTTGCGCATCCATTCGTGCCAGCGCGAACGGGAATATTTAGGCAGCGCATCCGGTTTTTCAAACTGTTTCAGGTACAGCAGACTGGGTTTTCCGGGCATCGGCTCGCGCAGGCGTTCGTAATGACCTCTTGATTTCAGGATGCAGGAACGTTTCATACCCGGCGTCAGCGGCGGCGCTGGAAAACGAACCGTGGCCTCATTGCCCATTTCTGCCTGCGTATAATATTGGCCATCGGCGGTGGTCAGCCAGGGCAATACGTCTGCGCCGTTTTGGTCGGTGGCCGAGTTGGCCAGTACCGTTGTTGATTTTACCGATGGCGAGGTGCTGCAATCAAGGCCAATTTCATCAATTTCCCAGAACATATAACCACATTCCAGGCGGATTCGGCACTCCTTGCCTTGTACGGCGCTCAGGTCAATGGGCAGCACATCGCGTTTCAAGGCCATGGGTCCGGCCAGTTGAAATGCTCCGGCAGGCGTCCAGACGCCCGGCGAAGTTTCGACGCTGACTTTCAGGGGCATATTTTGCGCGTTCATCCAGGCATTGAGTTCGTCTTTGCTGCGCTTGAGTGTCTGTTCGCGCAACATGGGGCCGTATTCACCGAATTCGTTTAGAAACTGCCCATAGAGATAATCCAGCCAAATCGAATTTTTGGCGCGAATAACGAGCCGACCGGTTGTAGCATTTTCTGGTTTGGGGAAACGCACGACTAAGCCTTCATCGGCGCGTTCGCGTTGACTTTCGGGTGCGCCTGTCCACATTTTCTCATCGGGAAAAGCCAGTTTTTCGGATTGGTCGCGTCCTTGAAAATCCTCGACAGACAAAGGCTTTCTGACGTCGGCCAGGCAATGCAAGGTTCCAAACTGGTCGTATAGTACTTCCGTGTTTTCAGGATGGTCAATGACTTCCATCGCCATGAGATCGGTATGCTGGATTTCACGGGCTTTGTTGGCAATACGCACGTTGTATGCGCCATCTTTGGGCTGAATGTCCGGCAGAGGCAGCCAGTCGTTTCTTTCCAGTTGAGGGTAAACGGCGCCGGCAAATATTTCACCCTGAAATACCGTTTCGTCGGGGTTGCAGGCATAAATAAACGGACATGATTCTTTGTCGCCCAAAGCAATAACGGTGATCAAAAGCATCCCTGCCGGTACAATGGCAATAGAAGCCATCATGGTTTTGCCGTGATTGACTTCATAAACTTCGATGTGGTCAATCTGCCGAAAATCCAGCGTCAGTGCGCCAGTATCGGGCAAGGTTCTGGCATATTCCGGTTTCAGGAAAAACAACACTTCGTTTCTGCTTTTCAAAGCGTCGCGGCGGCTCCGCACATTATAAATGTCAGCCGCCTCTTTTGCAGTCAATTTGGAAACATAACCTGTCATGGACTGGGTATCCATCTTGCGCTCCGAAACATACCAGCATCGCTCTTTTACGGCAGACGGGTCGTAGAGGTAGAAGTCGAGGGCTTCCAGGTCAATTTTTCTAATACGCGAAATGGGTAGCGGATAACGCTCATAAAACATACAGCGCCACTCTGAAGTGACAAAGATGAGCATCAGGAGCAGTGCGAGCGGCGCACGCGGCGTGAAATGAATAGTTTGCATGGTTAAACTCGTTTGATAACGATGGCAATGGTACTGCAAAAAACAGAAATTATACCCGGATTGATGTGATTTTGAAGATTTTAGGATTGATTTTCCTGATTTTAAAGGATTTACAGACGTGAATTATTCAAAACTAGTTTAGGATGACTATACCGCTCATAAGCCGTCATTTTCTCGCCTGGAGCCTTCAGGCCATATCTTGTCCTGTGCATGATGAAAAATTTTATAAAAAATTTCTTCAGACGTTTTGTGATTACCAACCTGCCATATTACCTTTGCCGCCCGAAACCGAACAAGGTTTAGGTTTGGCTCCGTAGCTTAATGGATAGAGCATCTGACTACGGATCAGAAGGTTAGAGGTTCGAGTCCTCTCGGAGTCACTACTGTTAAGTGTTTGGATGTGCAGGCCCGGTGCCTGCACATTCATTTTTTGAAAAACAGTATTCAACTAGAACACTTAAATTTTACATTCATGTCAAAAGTCTGCGACTTGACGGGCAAACGGCCCATTTCGGGCAATCACGTTTCGCACTCGAACAGAAAGACGAAACGCCGTTTCTACCCGAATCTGCAAACCAAAAAGTTCTACATGCCTGAAACGGGCGAATGGGTTACGCTCAAAGTGAGCACATCTGCCATTCGTACGATCTCCAAATTGGGCCTCTTGCAGTACATCAAAAAATTGGAGAAGAAGGGCGAAATCGTTTATCACGGTTCCGAGCCCGGTTGTTAAACCACATCGTTCACTCGGCTTCCCGTTTGGGGAGTCAAAACCTTAACACTCAGCAATGGCTAAGAAAAGCAAAGGCAACCGCATCCAGGTTATCCTCGAGTGCACGGAACACAAAAACAGTGGTTTACCCGGCACTTCTCGCTACGTTACACAAAAAAATCGCAAAAACACACCTGACCGCATGGAGTTGAAGAAATACAACCCAATCATGCGCAAGTACACGGTGCACCGCGAAATCAAGTAACCAGCGCCCTTCACAATTTTCTCTCACTCAATTCAAAATTCATTGAGTCATGGCAAAAAAGGTATCTAAAAACGCGCGCGTAGCACAACGTGCCGCCAATGCAGGTAGCGGTAAAGACCACGTGAAAGTGGTGAAAGCCGTTAAGGATCCCGTTACCGGCAAATACACCTACAAGCAAATGATCGTTCACAAAGACAAAGTAAAAGACTTCTTTGCTGACGTGAAGTAAATCACTGATATTCAGTTGATTATACGCTTAAAAAGCGCCGTTCCCGATCCCGGAAACGGCGCTTTTGTTTTGCATGATTGTTGTAAAATTTCAAATTTGAAATTTGAAAAGTTATTGGGGCTTCACCGCAGGCAAACTCATATTCAGCGCTTCAAGCCGCTCCACCAGTGTTTTGGCGATGAAGTAATCGCGATACCAGCGGTTATCCACCGGACAGATGTACCAGGGAATATCACTCTCATTGATGGCGTATTCGTACGCTTCCATGTACTTGTCCCACAATTTGCGTTCTTCCCAGTCGCCGTCGTTGTGCTTCCAGAATTTGGTTGGGTCGTCACGGCGTTGCTGCAACTGAATTTCCTGCTCCTCTTTCGAGATGTGCATGTAAAATTTGATGACCAGCGTGTTGTTGTCAAATTCCAGCAGTTCCTCAAAAGCATTTATGGCCGCCATGCGTTTTTTCACGCGATCTTCCGTAATCCAGTTGTGTACACGCTGAATGAGGATGTCTTCGTAATGGCTGCGGTTGAAAATGGTCATCATGCCTTTTTGGGGCACCCACTTGTGACTGCGCCACAGAAAATCATGCGCAAATTCTTCTTCCGTTGGTTTTTTGAACGAGGCCAAATCCAGGCCGGCAATGGTGCAGCCATGAAAAACATTGCGCACAGCGCCGTCTTTTCCGCTACCGTCCATACCCTGAAGGATAATGAGCACGGAATATTTGCCCTGCGCATACATGATGTGCTGTAATTCGCCCAGGCGCTCTACCAGCCTTTCTGTTTCGTCTTTCAGGTCTTTTTTCTCCAGTCCGGCGGGCGCCGTCGTCGGAATATCAGCCAGTTGAATTTTATTTTTTTTCATAAACAGATTTTTTTGATTGATTCGATTAAATCCGATTAAGTCCGATTGATTCGATTGATTTGATACGGGTGCAATTCAGTTGTGTCACCAAAATCCGCGTTGCTTTGCATCCGC
>JADZBJ010000113.1 GCA_020852155.1 Saprospiraceae bacterium
AACGCCGAGCAGAATTAAATTTTTCGAGAGCAGGCCGAAATCCAATTCCCGAACACACTCAAAGGCCTTTTATACGTGTCAGACACTTCACATTCATTTTCATTCCAAAATTTTAATGACATGAAAGAAGTAAAAGAAAGTGGTGAATTCCGCGATATGCTGGATATCATCTATGATAACCGTAACAAGGCTTATGGCGCCTATCAACTTCGCCGTGAATATCCTGAAGCCCTTGTTCGTGCATTTTTTCTGGGCCTGCTGCTGATTGCGCTGGCACTGATCTTGCCCGCTATTTTAAAAGCGGTTAATCCCGTTTTGCCGGACGAGCGCAACGATGTTGTTGTCAAGATTTCTGATGAGATCGTCATAGACGTAGACAAGCCCGTTCCGCCACCGCCAGTACCTCCTACGCCACCGCCGCCTACTCGCTCGATGGACAAATTTGTCCCGCCAATTGTGAAAATTGACGATGAAGTAACCAACGAAAAACCGCCTGCGATTGATGACCTGACGGATACGGACAAGGATATTGGTACTTCTGACCGGCAAGGCACCGACGAGGCTCCGCCGGCGATTGATGAAACGCCCGATGATTTAGGCGGCGTGATTGAGCAACCTGTTGTAAAAACGGACATCACCTACGAAATCACGGACATTCAAAAACCGCCGAGTTATCCGGGTGGCGACAAGGAACTGTTTAAATACCTGGCTGCCAACATCAAATATCCGGCATTGGCCCGCGAAAATAACCTCCAGGGCCGCGTTACACTCACCTTTGTCGTAAACAAAGACGGGCGTATCAGCGATGTAACCATCCTGAAAGACCCCGTTGGCGGCGGCTGTGGCAAAGAGGCCCTGCGTGTCGTCAGTGAAATGCCGCGCTGGATACCCGGCGAAGCCAACGGCAACCCGGTCAAAGTGCGCTACACTATTCCGGTGCTGTTCAGACTGGAATGAAACAATCTCTCAGTTCTGCACTTTTTTCATTAACCGCGAATGCCGCTAAAAACGCTATTTTTTGAAAATCAAAACTTTGCGTTTTTAGCGGCATTCGCGGTTAATTTAGTTTGTGGGATATTGCTACTTATGAGACTCCCTCCAAAATTTGGAAATCCGCCGAAGGTGCAAGACCTTAACACCCCGAAATTTCGAGCAACATGAACATCCACTTTTACCTTCGGTATTCCACAAAACCCGGCGAGTCTTTTTCCATAGAATTAAGCAACGGCGAGATCATTCCGATGCGTTACCTGAACGATTCGTACTGGTACGCCAAATACACGCCGGGCAAGACCGAAGCGCTGCATTATACCTACCTGTTCTATCCGGCTTCCGGGCCTGTGAAACTAGAAGGTGATCCCGATCGTATGCTGAATTTTGCCCAAATTGGCCAGCGTGACATTGCCGTTTATGACTTCTTCAATGCCATGGGTTTGGTTCAAAATTCCTTTGAAACCCAACCATTCCAGTTGGGAAAAGCGGAGGAAAAATCATCCAAAGCGAAAAAGAAAGCGGATAAGGGAAATTTCATCTTTCGCGTAAAAGCGCCCCTGCTCTCGGCCAACGAACAGCTTTGTCTTTTAGGCAGCGGCGAAGCATTGCGCAACTGGAATACGCAATCGCCGGTGCTGCTGGAAAAACGCGGCGCATGGTACGAAACTACGCTCGACCTGAGCCAGGAACCCAACCTGTTGGCCTACAAATACGGCGTTTGGGACAATCAGAAAAAGCAATTTCTGGGTTATGAAGAAGGTGAAAACCGCGCGACGCCGCCCTGCCTTGCCGGCGACGGCCTCGTCGTGGTGCATGATAATTACGCGCGTTTTCCGCTGAAGCAATGGAAAGGAGCGGGCGTGGCTATTCCTGTATTCAGCCTGCGCACCGAAAATAGCTGGGGTGTTGGTGAATTTACAGACATTCCGATGCTGGCCGACTGGGCCTCGTCCGTCGGGCTGAAACTCATTCAATTGTTGCCGATCAATGACACCTCGGCTACCCATACCTGGCAGGATTCGTATCCTTATGCTGCCATTTCGGCATTTGCCCTGCATCCTGTTTACCTGAATGTCGCGCAAGTCGCCGGTACGAAGCACGCCGCTGTCCTGAAGCTATTTTTAAAAAAGCAAAAAGCCCTCAACGCGCTGGATGTCGTGGATTATGAGGAAGTCATGCGCCTGAAATGGGACATCCTTCGGGAACTCTACGAACTGATGAAAGGCGACTGGGCGAAAGACCCGGCCTACCTCGAATATTATCAGCAAAACAAACATTGGCTTGCGCCTTACGCCGCATTCTGCTACCTGCGCGACGCCAACGGCACTTCCGATTTCAAGACCTGGAAAAAATACTCGACTTACGCGCCTGCCGACATCGAAAAACTGTCAGCGCCCAAAAGTCAATACGCCGACCAGATCGGACTGCACCTGTTCGTACAATGGCATTTGCACCTGCAACTCCAGGCCGCTACGCAGTACTGCCATGCCAAAGGGCTGGCCGTTAAAGGCGACATTCCCATCGGTATTTACCGATATTCCTGCGACGCCTGGGTTGCGCCCGAACTGTACAACATGCATCGCCAGACCGGCGCGCCGCCAGACGATTTTGCCGAAAATGGTCAAAACTGGGGGTTTCCGACCTACAACTGGGCTAAAATGAAAGCCGATGGTTTTGCCTGGTGGCGTCAGCGTTTTGAAGTGATGAGCCATTATTTCGACGCTTTCCGTATTGACCACATTCTTGGATTTTTCCGCATCTGGAGCATTCCGCTGGATGCCGTGGAAGGCATCACCGGTCAGTTTGCTCCGGCCATCCCGGTGACGGAGCGCGAATTACAGGCTGCCGGTATCGGATTTAATTACGACCGCCTTTGCCGTCCGTACATCACCGAACAAGTGCTGTATGAATCCTTCGGCGATATGGCGGCCAACGTCGCGGAATATTTCCTGGACATTCGCTCCGACGGGCGATTTGCGTTTAAAAAAGAATACGACGACCAGCACAAAATTGAAGCCTGGTTCAATGCGCAGGAGCCACAGGAGGGCTATCCTCAAATTCGCGATGGTTTATACGCCTTGCTGTCAAATGTCATCCTGCTGGATGCGATCACACCGGCAGCAGCCAACGAGGAGTGGCGCGGCGCTTTCCGTTTCAATATGGAAAAAACCTCGTCATTCAGGCACCTGCCCGATGAGGTGAAGGCACCGTTGAAAGCCTTGTATGTCAATTATTTCTACCGTCGTCAGGATGATTTCTGGCAAATAGAAGCGCTTGAAAAACTGCCCGCCCTGAAACGCGCTACACGCATGTTGATCTGTGGTGAAGACCTCGGCATGGTGCCGCATTGTGTACCGGATGTCATGAGCGAACTGGGCATTCTGAGCCTGGAAATACAGCGCATGCCCAAAGCCGCCGGCGCTACGTTTTTTCACCCGAAAAACGCGCCCTATTTGTCGGTCGTTACACCCAGCACCCACGACATGAGTATCATTCGCGGCTGGTGGGAGGAAAATCGCGAGTTAACCCAGCGTTTTTACAACGAAATCATGGAGCGACCCGGCCAGGCGCCTTACTACTGCGAGCCTTGGGTAAATCGCGCATTGCTCGAACAACACTTGCACGCGCCTTCGATGTGGGCCATTTTCCAGTTGCAAGACCTGCTCGGCATGGACGGCGACCTGCGCCGCGAAAATCCCAACGACGAACGCATCAATGTGCCTGCCAACCCCAAACATTACTGGCGTTATCGTATGCACCTGACCCTCGAAGCCCTGCAAAAGGCCAATGGCTTCAATGCTGATTTGAAGGGCATGGTGGCCGGTAGTGGTCGGTGAGAACGCGGGTGACGCGGATTGGGCGGATAATTTTTGATTTACGCGGATTTTACATATTCGGATAGGTAGTTTTTTTACCAATGTTATCATCCTGAGAAGGAGGCAATTCATCCACACAGTTTTCGCGACAGTTGTTGCATTTTACTTTGATCGGTTTCCAAACTGATTTTGATTTTTTGGAAATACACTTAACTTTCGTTGCTTCTATCTGGCAATTTTCAGTATTGAGGTAGTCAATGATCTTATGATGGTAACCAGACGGTAATTCTATCTGAAACCTCAATGTGCCAATTTCGTCAGGAGCCAATCTAATGCTCTGTTTTTCAGAAGTAACAGGTAAATTAGGCAAAGCAGACAGGATAACCCACCCCTGCATGGTGAATG
>JADZBJ010000114.1 GCA_020852155.1 Saprospiraceae bacterium
CAAAAGATACCTACCTGACAAATATTGGTCTTGCCTTCTGGTTGTGTGTTGACAATGGCGCTTTTTTCCTGATGGCTGTACCCGGCGAGAAGAAAGAGAGCAGTGATGTGCCAGCCGCAGGATCATTCCTGGCAAATAAGGAAGCGCCGGCAGGGCTTCAGATCAACCAATTGAAGGCATATACCGACCAAGCGCGAAACGACCAATACGACATCATCAAAAAAAGCCAGACAACATCATTTGTGTTTGACGCTGCTGCCCTGGCTGCCCTGGCCGGTATTGATCAGTCTGTCGTAACAGAAATTACGATACACCTGATTTTTATCAAAGATGAAAAAAGCCAGTTGGATTGCCTTACACTGGCCTTGAAAATTGATGAAACCAAAGCCTATGCAGGTGTGCCATGCCCGCCTGTCTGCTATTATGGATGATCAGACTTGCTGCGACGAAGTACTATTTGGGCAACTGGCACAAACGCCCTCATCGCAACAGGTGTATTTATAGTCAAACCAAAGTGGTTTTGAATGACTCGCCTGTGTAAGCGCAGGCCAAATCCAATTCCTGAAAACGCACTAATTTCCGGAAACATCCAGGTTTTTTGAATCCTGTGCTAACTTTATGCGCTCATGCCAGACTGCCCAAAATTAATGCCGATCATAGTATTGCTACTGACCGCCTGGTGCGTTACTGCCCAGTCGCCAGTCGTGTATTTGAATGCACTGCGGTCGGATAAAATCGGAGTTGGCGACTACGATCGTCTTTATCGTGATCACCGAGGCTATTTTTGGTCTAGCGCCAAGAATAGCCTCTGTTTATTGGAAGGAAAAACCTTCAAAAAATATGTCTTTGCGCCAAAAGAGGAGAGCGAATATGTCAACAGCGACCTGCATGGCATGCCCAATGGCGACATCTGGTTTACAACAGCCAAGGGGCTTTATCAGTACAGTTATCAAACCGACTCGGTTTATCGGGTAAGGAATGATCAATACATCCTGTTGCAACGTAAAGAAGCTTCATCGGCATTGATGTTTGATGTAAACACGGCCACTGTTTTTCAAACAGACAGTATGTGGCGTCAGGCGCGTAACCTGGGCAAAACAACGGGCCAAAATTTCAGACTGATAACCAATCAAAATGGTGCGCTGGAATGGTTGTTTTCATGGAAGATGAATACCAAACAAAATCAGGGTTTGATCATCAAACGATATTACAACCAGCAAACACCAACTACAAGCACGTTATTTGACAAAAAACTGGGTGCGTTTCCTCTGCTGAACATCAACGACGTATTCGTCGAGCACGAACAAAAAATCTGGATTGCAGCCACTGAAGGATTGTATGTGTACAATCCTTCAGTGGCTCAGGCCCCTGTTCAGTATTTTCCCGGACTCAAGGATGTCAAGGGCATTGTCAAACGTAAAAATGGCGATTACTGGATGTTTACGGCGGCACAGGGGCTGCTCACCTTCCGCGACGAACCAGGTTCGGGCTGTCTTGCAGTCCGCACAAACGATTATGCAGGGCTTACGCCATCCCGTATGTGCAGGATGTACCTCGATGAATACGAGGTACTCTGGATGGCATTCTCTGGCGAAGGCATTGGATACACGGCGCTGCCCAACTCCAGGTTTTTAATTATTGATACCGAAAAAATCCTGGAAACATCCGGCGCAACCATAACGACTGTAGTAGAAGACGCTCATCGGAATGTCCTGATTGGGACGCAAAGCGCAGGGCTGTTGGAATGGGATCGCAAAACAGACAATATCAGCACCCAGGACTTACCTGGGTTTGACAAAAAAGGGCGTATTTTCCACCTGTTCAACGATGCTCAAAAAAATACGTGGGTGGTCACCAGAAATCGCGTTTTTCGACGCAAATCGAGCGAGCCGCTATTTAAACCCATCACGTTGACTGGTGAATCTCTGAAAAATATAAACCTTAAAACATATCACCTGACGGAGCACCACGATGGTCGTTTGATCCTGTCTTGTGATAGTGTTTTGGTTGAAATGAAGCCCACCGGAGAGGCGAACATACTTGTTAACTCCATTTGCCAAACAGGGATTGTTACCAACGCTTTTGCGCACAAAACCGGCGGATTATTTCTCAATAACGATTATAACAATGTCCTTTTTGTGCCATCCGATGGAACGCCCTGTATGAGCATTGACGCGCCATATGCGGAAGCCATTTGCAGCGACAGTCAAGCCGACTCGCTGGTCTGGATCGGATGTTCTAAGGGCTTGCTCTGTTTTCATGTCCCTTCCAGGCAAATAATCCAACCCTATACTTCATTGTCCGGTGTGTTGCCGCCTTTGTACAACATCACCAATTTGTACTCAGCATCTGACGGTCGGCTATGGGCCACGACCAACCAGTCGCTCCATGTACTTGATTTTCAACACGGCAATACCTCGTCCTATTCCACCAACTACGGATTGATTGGTGACGCATTTTTTAAAAACACCCTCTTTGAAACAACCCTTAACGAAATCGTCGTCGCCAATTCCAAGGTATTGTATTTGCTAAAGCCCAATCAGATGTCGGAAACGCAAGTGCCACTACCGCATATCTACCTGAAAAACATCTTGATTGACTACAAACCTTATGGTCAACCTGAAAACCTTCAATTAACCCAATACCTCGAATTGTCTTATGGCCAGGCCATTTCCTTTGAATTTCTGGGCATTGACTACCTGATGTCAGATTCACTGGCCCTGCAATGTAGAATGGATGGGCTGGACGCTGAAAACCAATGGGTTGACTTTAATAATGGATCCGTCGGATTCAGCCGATATGCGAAACTGAAAGGTGGCGACTACGTATTTCGCGCACGGGTCAAAGGCGCCACAGATGAGCATACCATTCAACTGCACATTCATCCGCCCTGGTACGAAACCTGGTTGTTCTATCTGATATCCTTGGCCGGAATGCTGGCTTTCATTTATGGCATTATCAAGTATCGGGAACGTCAAATCCGAAAAGAAGCCATGTTGATTCAGGAGAAACATACTGCCGAACTGAATGCCTTGCGCGCGTTCATCAATCCGCACTTTCTGTTCAATGCGCTGAATTCCATTAATGCTTTTATCCTCACTGGCAGGACAGACAAGGCCAATGAATACCTCGGCGATTTCTCCCGATTGATGCGGCTTATGCTGGATCATGCCCAAAAATCGCTGGTCAGTCTTGATGAAGAATTAAACCTGATAGAAAGTTATGTATTCATCGAAAAAAGGCGATTTAAATACCCGTTTGATTATCAGGTTAAAATCGCAGAAGAACTGGATGTGAACCAGGTGTTGATTCCTTCGATGATTTTGCAACCTTATGTCGAAAATGCGATCTGGCATGGCCTCCAACACCTTCAACAGCCGGGTGGGCACATCATGATTGCGGTGCGTAAACAAGACGATTTTATTGAAATCTTAATCGAGGACAACGGTGTCGGCAGGGTCAAAGCAGCCGAAATCAAAAACCGTCAGGTTGGCGGCCGGCATAAATCACAGGGATTACACCTGACGCGCCTGCGCATTGAAAAAACGGCCACCGATAACACCGTCAATACGATTGACCTTTACGATGCCGCCGGAAACGCCGCCGGTACCCGCGTGATCATCCGGTTAAAAGAAGTAGAATAACCAGGGCATTATGTTAGAGATCGTTTAAAATACTCTGCTGGATTCAAAAAGATGCCTTTTTGAGCCAGTGAGGGAATTTTAAACAACCTCTTAGTCCGCAAGCAGGGCTTATCGGCAAAAACGCTTGAAATATTGGGTAATTTCCACAGCCTGTTAGTTATCGCTGAATACGCCCTGCGCTGTATTTTATCTTTGTACCGTCGGTATAACACGACCTCCCTCTATCCCCGTGGCCTCCAAATGCATTGATAGAAACCCATCCATCATATATACCTGCCGTGTATAACCCGGGAAATCAAATGGAACGTGCAGTGGTGATTTTTATGTGACGAATAAATGTGTTTGATGCAGTTTTCATGAGCGCTGCGATAACTATTCGTGACTGAAAACGCCACTGCTTTTACCTGCTCACAACAAATTTTACCCATTGTCCACCCGTACTGCTCGCCAGATAATATCCATTGGGCAATGCGTCAATGGATAGCACCTGCCTGTTTTGTACCTCCTGAAACGTCGCGACTTCCCGACCACTGATGTCAAATACCCGAATCGTTGAGGCTGTTTCCAGGCCGTCAAACAGGATGCTTGAAGAAGCCGGATTAGGATAGGCACGAAGAAGCGGAGCATTGTCAGGGCTTTGCGTTGCCACGGGCACATAAAAGACCGTTTGTGCATAGTTGGTCAGCACCACCTCATTGTAATCGAAGTAAATGCCCACGCGATTGCGCACCGTATCCAGCACTTGCATACCCGGCAACGTGCGAATTTTAAATTGAATATAGCCGTGACTGCCCTCCTGATTACTCGATGAATCAGGCAGGTTAATGTTGTCAAAACGCCATTTTACCACATTTCCCGCAGGGAAACTAACACGACACTTGTGGCTGACACTCCAGGGCTCGAAAGTTCGAATATCGAGTTCGGCAGGCAGCGTATCCAGCACTTCGATGAAGGTAGCTGGTGCTGTGCCTGTGTTTTGAAAACGAACCGTGTAAAACAGTTCATGCGCCTCATTGGGCAGGTTTTCAATGTTGATCCGTTCGCGGTCAACCTGCTTGTCATTGGGGTCAAAACTCGACACGACCTTGAGCGCCAGTGTCGCGCTATTATCATCCGGCTGAATGTCAAACGGAGGAACAGGGTTGGGCGAGGCCGACGCAGTGGCCACTACATATTCTCCCAGTGGCGATGAGGTGCTGTTCAGTACCGTCACGGTACGGCAGCGGGTCTGGAATTGTGGCACATCCTGCACGTCCCAGACGACGGTGTTGGGCTGAAAACTTTGTCCGCCGCCGAGGTCAGACAGCGTGACGTAATTATCTGCCACCGGCCCGTCGAGAATGACGGCCAAATTAACATCGGTTGTCGTCGTGCCACGATTTTCTACACAAGCCTTGTAGGCATGCTTAAAACCGGGTATTGGTCGCCAGATCGGGGCAATGCTCACACGCAGGTCATTGAATTGAAAATCCGGGCAATGCTTGAAATTTCGGTTCAGGTGCTGTGTCGTGGATGCCGTTGCTGCAATGAACTGGCTATCCGGCGAGTAGGTATAATGTTCAATCGGATCGGTTTTGAACGCCAGTGATTCACCAACCGGCATTACCCCTGAAAAGTATCCGTTGGCATTCGTAACCGCAACCGGAATATTGTCGCTGGTACGTCGTACAACCCGATAG
Organism: Saprospiraceae bacterium; assembly: GCA_020852155.1. GTDB lineage: Bacteria > Bacteroidota > Bacteroidia > Chitinophagales > Saprospiraceae > M3007. The sequence goes on from JADZBJ010000114.1 coordinate 5,324, forward strand.
GGCATGCCGACAATCGTACCGCCCGGCAAGGTGTCGCATTCAGCATCCATGAATACTCGCCCGCCGAAATTACTGAAATCTGTGCTGCAAGAATCCAGCACTTTCGTGTAATGATCGCAAGACGGCAGGTTGCCCGAAAAATCAGGATACTGCGGAGCGCCAACGCTTGACAGGGCATTTTGAACCACAGCATTGGTCAGGTTACAAATGCCCTGTACGGCGCATTCGGACAGCATGGGGTTATTTCGGATAGATAATGCCTCACCCGGCCCGGCCACCGGCCCTATACCTTGCAGTGTTTGCAGCGAGTCGTTGTCACGGATATAGACACTCCCTTGAATAATTTGCAGGTTTTCCAGCCCATGCAGGTTTTTCAGGCGCGGGTTTTCGGAAATACTCAGTCCGTCAACGTAACGGAGTGCATCCACGCCTTCCAGCGAAGTCAAAGAAGGGCAGGTGTTGACCGCCAGGGAAGCCTGGGAAGAGTCCAGATGTTCCAGTCCGTGCAGATTTTCAAGCAAAGGATTTTCCCAGATCAACAGGCCCAGTTGCGTGCCCGTTGAGGTGGGCACAGCCACCACATAACGCAGGCTGTCCAACCCGCGAAGGTTTTGCAAAGAGTCATTCTCGAAAATATTCAAAAGCCCCACCCTGCGTGTCCCTTCCAGCCCGTGCAGGTTTTTTATGCGCGGGTTTTCGGCTAACCACAAGATGCCCTTGTCAAAACAGTTGTTGTTCGGTAATCCTTCGAGCGACGTCATGTTTTTATTGTCGCGTATCTCCATCTCGGCCAGGCGTTTCAGCGAACCCAGCCCCGTCAGGTTTTCGATGTTTTTATTCCAGCGTACGGTCAGTTTGGCAATGGTATCAATATGGGTCAATCCTTCCAGATTGCGGAGTTGGCTGTTCCGTTGTACAATAAAATTATTGATATAACGGAGACTATCCAGGCCATTGAAATTCAATAAATTATGATTTTTCCAGGCCGTCAAATTCTGGATGCGACGGACATGTTCCAAACCTGTAAACGAGGTGAAGTTGGCGCAGGAGTCAATGGTTAGATAAGGCAAAGTATCCAGCAATGGAAAGCCGCCTTGCAGGTTGGGCAGTTGCGGGTTTTGCATAAAAAGCATGACACCCGGCGCCTTTTCCAATACGGGGAAATGCCCGACCTGCACCAATAATGGGTTGTTACTGAGGACAATACCGCCCAGTGTGCGCAGGCTGTCGAAGGAGATCAGTTCGGTCAGCATGGCATTATTACCTATGTTCAGTCCATCCACTCTTTTCAGGTTTTCGAGGCCAGCCAACGAGGTGAGTTTCGGACAGTTTGCAATCCTTAAATCCTTGACATACGTCAAATTGCGCAGGCCGGAAATGTCCGTCAGGTTGGGGCAGTTGCTGATCCACAGGCGGCTATTGACTGACCTTAATTGAATCAGGCTGTCGAGGTTGGTGATCGTGCCTGAATTCATGATGTAAAACGTGTTTTCCCAATCCGGGCAATTGGGGTACATCGAAGGGAAGGCATTGATATTCGCCTGAGATTCCAGGTTAAGGTGTTCGCCGCACCATTGCGCTTGTACTGTTTGCGTTGCGCCGAAGGCTAAGAGAAACAGGAGTTGTAGCGTCAGTTTCATATTTAAGTTTCAGTATGTCGTTGAATGGTTTGATTTGAAGATGGCGGTATTTCGCCTTTTATTTTCCTCAGATACCGCTGACCTAATCAGTTACGATGATTTTTTTGACAGCCATTCGTTGTCTATCCTGAACGCGCAGGAAATAAATACCGGCTGGCAGGTGATCTACGTACAAGGCAGTCTGGAATGATGTATCCGTTTTTTCAGCATCCATTTTGCGCATCAATCGGCCATCCTGATTCCAGAGTTCAAAGTGAAGTAGCCCTGTGTATGGATTATCCAGCGAGACATGCAACAACGCATGACCCGACACTGGATTAGGAAAGGCTTTAAAACCCAACTCTGGTGCATGATCTTGGACGCCCACCGTTTCGCCCAGCACCACAAACCGGCGGGCTTCGCAACCTGATGCGTCCTGTACGGTGACTTCATAAAATCCGGCAGCCAGTCCAGTCTGGCTTGAAGTCGTCGCACCATTACTCCAGTTGAATGTATAGGGTAGGGCGCCTCCGTTGGTGAGCAGTTCGATCTGGCCGTTGGCTTGCCCGGCAGCAGCAGGGACGATATCCATATTCAGGCTAAAGCAGTTGCCAAGGCTCCACAGTTCCCGGCCGTGTGGTTCATCGTTGGCCATGAAATACAGTCGGTCGCCGATCAGGTGAAAATTACCAGGGTTGGAACTGCCGCCTCCGGTATTGATGTCGGCAATCAATTCCAGCAAGCCGGTAGCCGGATCGTAGGCATACAGTTCGTGCCCCAGTGGATATTGATGCGCGCCGAAATAGATTTTTCCGCCAAAATTCACCAATGGGCCAGGCAGTATTTGATCGTAGACATGGGTA
>JADZBJ010000115.1 GCA_020852155.1 Saprospiraceae bacterium
ATACGCTAAGTTTTTGATTTTCAACATTTTGCGTAATTAGCGGTTAATCATAAAAAGCACAGAATCGCTACTTATGAGACAGCCTCATAACAGTGTGAGCTCTTACCCTCAAATCAATCCACTAAAAACTGCTTCAAAAACAGAGCGACCGCCGAATACACATAGTCGCTATTGGCCTTTTTCGTGATACCATGCCCTTCGTCTTTGGCACGAACATACCATGCCGTGACGCCGTTGGCTTTGAGCGCCTCCAGCATTTGTTCGGATTCTGAAAGCGGTACGCGGGGGTCGTTTTCGCCCTGAAATATGAACCTCGGTTTGGTAATCTTTTTGATGTTCGTCAGCGGACTGATTTTTTCCAGAATAACGGCCATATCGGGGTTTCGTTCGTCGCCGTATTCGACGCGACGCAGGTCGGCCCGATAGCCCGACGTGTTTTTCAGGAAACTGACAAAATTGGAAATGCCGTAAAAGTCAATGCCGCACCGCAGTCGGTCGTTGTAGTGCGTCATGCAGGCCAGCGACATGTAGCCGCCATAACTCTGGCCCATGACCGCAACGCGATTGGCATCCAGATTAGGCTGTTGTGCAATCCAATCCAGCAAAGCGCCGATGTCTTTGACCGAATTTTCGCGGAGTTCGGCATTGTCGAGTTTCAAGTATGTTTTGCCATAACCCGACGATCCGCGCACATTGGGCACGAGCACTGCCAGGCCCATTTCTGTCGCCCAAAACTGGCGTCGCGCTGCAAAATTGGGAAAGGCCTGACCCTCCGGCCCGCCGTGAATGTCTATGATAACAGGCAATTTGCCCTTGGCATTTTTAGGTTCATAAAGGAAAGCCTGAATGGTGCGCGGCTTTCCGGTTTTGTCGTCTTTGTCAAATGTCGGAAATTCAACGAGGCGGCAATCGGCGAATTTGCTGACGGGCATGCCGCCGGTTTCGGATTGCGTCCATTGTTTTAATTGACTGGTTTTCAGGTCAATCACGAAAACATCGCTGGGCGTCGAGGCGGTTGTAATGTTCAACGCGAGGCGTCGGTTGTCTTTGTTGAATTTCAGGTTGGAAAAAACGCCCTGAGGCAGTTTGACACTTACAGGCTTGTATTTACGCGTTTTCACATCCAGCAAAAAGAGTTTGTATAGTCCTGCTTCATTGGTTGAAAAGGCCAACATCGCGCCGTTGTCGCTCAGGTCGAATGCCTCAATATCCCAGTTCATTTCCGCGATTTTCGAGGACTTTTTGCTGGCAAAATCGTAGAACCGAAGTACCGAAAACTCGCTGTCTTCATCCGAACGATAGAAACAGCCTTTGCCATCGGGCGTGAAAATCGCGCCGCCGTAGGCAATTTGCTTCGTCGAAGGATTGAGTTCTTCGAGTTTGCCCGATTTCACATCCAGCATGTACCATTTCGACTCATTGATGGAGATTCCATTGCGCACCATCAACCGTGATTCATCGGCGCTCCAGTCGAGTATATTCCAGCCGCCGCCCTTGTTTTCCAGGATCATTTTGGCAGGACTGCCGTCCATTGCTTTGAGGTAAAAGTCAACATCACGGCCTGTTCGGGCAGTGGATGAATAGACTATTTTATCGCCTTTTTTGTTCCAGTGTGCATCGCCATTGCGGCTTTTGCCATCGGTCAGGAGGCTGATTTTCCCCGTTTTCTGATCGAAATAAAAAATCTGGTAGTTTTCATTGCCACCGATGTCGCGACTGAACAGGAAGCCTTTTTCGCCGGAAATGGCAGGGCGAACATTGACCGAATTAATGGGTTCCTTGAAAAACGTAATTTGCTGGCGGTCAGCCAATGGCGCGGCGACGTGGTGGATTTGCGCTACATCGCCGAAACGCGTGGAAATAAACATGCCTTTACCCGAGGCGTCCCAGTCGGCAAAATTGGCATTACGCACATATTGATACTGCTCCCAGGTCTCGGATACCTGAGGGTCAAGTGCGGGAATATTCTCGGTCAAGAGGTTGCCAATGGCCTGGCGTTGGGCGATGGCTATTTGCAGCCAAAGGAGAGCAAACAGGCTGATGCTGATTTTTTTGATCATTGTGCGTTGGTTGGTTAAGAACTTGGCCGGGATTTTTTTAGATGGAGGCTGTCTCATAAGTAGCGATTCTGCGCTTTTATGATTAACCGCTAATGACGCTAAATGCGCAAAAGTTTGAAAATCAAAAACTTAGCGTATTTAGCGTCATTAGCGGTTAATCTAATTTGCTCGTTTTAATGGCTGATGAGATACCCTCAGCGGCACGAGGTTTTACCTCGCTCAAACAGGCATCAAGATACATTCACCAACAAAATTACCGCACCACAATTTCATCCACAAAAACCCAGGAACCGCCCCCTGCCGACGGGTGCCAGTTGAACAGTTTCAGCGTGCCTTTCACCTCAAATTTGACATAGCGACACGAGCCGATATGCTGATCAAAACGGAATGTATGCGTCACGTTTTCCTTGCGTTGCTCGCCTGCTATCGTCTGCGTTTCGACCAGGAGGTAATCCACGCCATTTTCAGAAACCAGACAAGCGACCGATTTGGGATGTAAAATCCAGCTCTTGGGGTCATAAAGCGTTGAAATCTGGATGGATTCAGGCTGTTTCAGGCTTTCAAGGTCAAGTACCAGTTCAAAATCCTGCGCCTCCCAGCCCAGCCAATTGGCCTTGTAGTCGTTGGCCCCTTGTACGCCATTGGTCAGGATCGTCAAATCGGCATGGCTGTATTTCGGAGATGGCGTCGGATTAGCCGTCGCTTTTTTACGGAAAGCCATATTTCCCTCCACCTGAACCTGAATAAATCGCTTTGTGGATTGGTAGTATTCTTCGGGCGTCAAACCGGCTTCATTGACATTTTTCACGTTGTTTTGCTGGCAAACTGCGTAAAAATCTTCGATCATCTGCTGCATTTGAGGTTTCAGGATAAACCTGTTCTTGTCTTCCGTATAAAACCCTCTTTCGCCAAACATATCGTTTTTGCCCATTTCCATCATGGCATATTGAATCGGCAAACGACACACTTTCACCCGTTGCAGCACCGTGGGGTCGTTTTGAACAGCCTTTTCAGCATCGTCGAAATACTGGTTGTATTGCGTCATATTTTCGGCCGACAGGAATGTGTTGGCGTGCGCTGTCGGATGTCCGTAAATGTCTAACCATTCATTCGATTGATTGATTTCACGGGTTAAATGGTCAATGTATTTTCGGATAAAAACGCCGCCATCTCCATAGTAACCATTCAAAAAATCGGTCATCACGGAGTCTGCATTTACCGCAGGATTCCACAACAAACGCGCGATTAAATATGCTTTCAACTCCGAAAATTCATGTCCGACGGCAGCATTGGGTTGTTGAAAATGCGCATTGACATTGTTTTTCGTAAAAAACTGAATGTTCTTTTGAAGCGTATGCAGGTTCGGAAACGGCGTGATGTGGTGCGAAAAATTGACCGTATAATCCCACAAATAGATGTTTTTGCTGATTTTTCCCCAATCTGTAATATCCTTCAGGAAAGCGGCGCTTCGAGGGTCGTTTTCAATATCCTTACTGCGATTGAGTTCGATGGTACACAGCATAATTTGGACATTACCGGCCGGTTTAATGTGTTTGGGCGCTTGTCGCGAATATTGATAGGCCAGGGTCGAAATCATTTTATCGGGAAAAACTGCCGCTACTTTATTCACAAAATGAATAATCGGGCCTGCCGCCGAACCTTCATCGGCAATGATTTTAGCGCATTGATCGCATTGGCACTACGAGAAATTATCACCCTGACTGACCGACCACAGTTTTTTGTCCGGCTGTTTTGCCATTTCTTCCTTCAGTTTTTTGATCGTCAAATCAAACACGTCGGGATTTGTCAAGCACAACTGGTCAATCACGCGCTTGCCATTCATCCAGGCAAAATATTCGGGATGCGCCTCGAAATACGTTTCCCAGGGAACCAGCCGATTAAACGTGTGTACATAGTAGCCATTTGCAAATTCCTCGATATGATTATTTAGCCGTTGCCAATTTCGATAGTCTTCGTTTGGCTCGGTCATAGCGCCATTGACGATGCGAATGGTATTAACCGGATTATCTGTTTCGCACAAAACGGGCCACGAAACGGTGGTTTTTGAAGGCATGACCTCCGCATTAGGCGCGTACATTCGGCAACCTGAATACTTTTCCAGCAGGTGAACAACGCCATAATACGCTCCTTTTTTGCCGCCACTGACCAGTACAATATTGTCCGGTTGAATAGACACTAAAAAGCCGTCGTCAATTAATTGCCGTTTTTTCGCTTCAAAGTCCCTTGTTAAATGTGTTTTGAATGCCTTGGGCAAAAACGACGACGGGGAGGTGATCAGGATGGTATTTGCACCCGTTGGATCATCCGTTTTTACAATATCCAGGGTGCAGCCCGTCATTTTCCGAACAGAAGATTGCAGCAAAACAGCCGCTTTTTCATCAGTGTCAGCAGGATTGGCTGGTAGCGTAATTGAGTATAAAGGCTGTCCGTTTTTGACTAAAACGGCTTGTTTTTGTCCGAAAATGCTGGTGCTGCTCAGGAGGAGGGATAATAGAGAAATGGCCAGGTATTTTGACATGTTTTTCGCTGGAAGGTATGATTGCTGTTGTAGTGTTTTTCGCCAATCAAAGATAGATAGAAAGTGTGTGTGGCGTAATTTATCCCGGAGGGATAACAAGTTTATAGCGATTTATCACACCAAATCTGCGACCCCGAAGGGGTCGTACGTCGTTCCAATGTCCATATTATCTATAAACCTGTGATGCCTCCGGCATCAGGTTTTCAGCAATTTTGAAACGCTCACGAGCGGTTTTAGTTTTCTTTTCTTGATGCGTTTAGATACCAATTTTCTTTATACAACTCATAAAGATATCCCTTTCTAACTATACTATCACCTGTCGCAACTTTTAACCTCAATAAGTATGGCGGTTCCTCTGGATGAAATGGATTTACAAAAACATTCTCTAAACTATCAACGGACAAAAGGTAAAAATCATGTTTTCGAATTGCATTAACAGCATTAAGAATTTCATTCTCAGTTAAGTATTCTTTTGTATTTGCCTTCTCTAAATTATTTTTATTGATACTTATCACTTTCTCTCTTACTAAATCAAATGTGACAAAATATACTGGCATATTCCCACTTGACTTCGCAACTACATAAACTACCTCATTAATGCCTCTGCTTCTTTGTGAAATTGCAATATTTTTTATTTCGTTAAAACTACTATCATTATATCTCGATATAAAATTGTCAATATCTACATTCGAAACTCTCTCATTCTTGCAATAGGAAAAAGTCATCGTTGAAATTATTAGTATTATAAATTTTAGTAGTCTCATTTTATGAGTAGAGTAGTTGTAGTGTAAAAATAGACAAGTTAAGTCGAAGTTCCATAAACTAACACGAAACCTCGCTGATTTTTCACTATCAGCGGCAGTATCGTTGATACTTATAAACTGAAATCAGAGATTTCCTGACAGAGCGTGTCTCGTCGGAGACGCTCACGAGCGGTGGGTAAGGAGAAGATCGTGGGCCAGCAATTTTTTCCATTGATGAAGCGCCCCTGAAAAAAATCTCCCCCCGAGCGCAGGGTTTGGTTTTTATCAACGTCCAATGCGAGGTCGGCCAAAAAGTCCGGCCTTTATTTTTTCAATCAACTTGTCGCGATGGGGTACTACAAGTACCACTCACCTGCGCAGCAAGTCCAATCATTCAGTTTTCAAAAATGAGAAGTTTGTTCCTGACAATTTGCCTTGTTGCATTCGCCGCCTTCGCATCAACGGCTCAATCCTACAACCAACTGTGGATACCCGACACGCTTTCCGGCACCGAATTCAACCTGACCATCCGCGACACTTTTGCGCAATTAGTGCCCGGAAACCAGACCATCACTGGTGGCATCAATGGCAAATTTTGGGGGCCAACGCTCTTTTTCAACAAAGGCGACGTGGTGCACATGAACGTGCTGAACAAACTCAATGAAGCCACCACCCTTCACTGGCACGGCTTTCACCTGCCAGCCGTCATGGACGGCGGGCCGCACCAGGTCATCCCGCCAGGGACGCTCTGGCAGCCGTACTGGGAAGTGACGAACAACGCCTCTACCTACTGGTATCACCCGCACCTGCACGAAGAAACGATGGCGCATATCACCAAGGGTATTGGCGGCCTTATCATCGTGCGCGACGCCGAGGAAGCAGCCCTGCCGTTGCCCCGCACTTACGGCGTTGACGACATTCCGCTCGCGCTGACTGACCGCGATTTCAACACGCAAAACCAGTTTGTCGAAGTCCCCTACGGCGATTCCATGATGGTCAATGGCACCCTGCGCGCGAAGACAAGCGTACCGGCGCAGGTCGTTCGATTTCGGGTCTTGAACGGCGCCATTGAGCGTTCTTATAACATCGGTTTCAGCGACAACCGTTCATTTTACGTCATTTGCTCCGACGGTGGACTGTTGAACGCGCCTGTGCCACTGACTCGCTACCTCCTGCACGCAGGCGAGCGCGTCGAAATTCTGGTGAATTTCAGCGGACAGTCCGGGCAGTTGGTTGATCTGAAGGCGTTCAATTCGACGCTGGCGCAAAACGTACCGGGCGGCGACCTTTTCCCGAATGGCCCATTTGCGAATTACCTGGCGAGAAAGGATTTCAATATGCTCCACATCAACGTTACGGCGCAGACCGCCAACGCGATTACGGCTATTCCTTCCGCGCTCAAAACCAATGTACTCCTGAATGCTGCCGACGCCAACATCACCCGAAAACTGTCCATCATAGACAGCATGGGCGTAACCAACCCGCCCATTCTTGGCGGCGTGGCGTTTGTCATCAATCACAAGCTTTTTGACATCAATTACAACCAGTACAATGTGCCGCTCGGCAACACCGAAATCTGGGAAATAAAAAGCACCTCCAATTTTGGCCACCCTTTCCACATCCACGACGTCGAGTTTAATATTCTGTCGGTGAATGGCGTAGCGCCCACCGCCGCGCAGGCAGGCTGGAAAGACGTGGTATTCGTCCCGGCCAATCAAACCGTGCGCTTCATTGCCCGGTTTGAAGACTACGCTGACGCGCTGCACCCCTTCATGTACCACTGCCACATCTCGCTGCATGAAGACGAGGGCATGATGGGGCAATTTGTCGTTACCAGCGCTTCAGCGACGAACGAACCAGAAACAAAACCTGATTTTTCCATTTTCCCAAATCCGGCGACGGACAGAATTTTCGTAAAAATGGACGACCCCGAAGCCGCCATTTATTACCTGAAAATCATGGATGCGGTCGGTCGGGTAAAACTGATGTTACCGCAACCGCAACTTTCAGGCGGCGTGGACATCTCGAAATTCACCCCGGGAACGTACTTCGTTCAGATCACGGAGCAAGCAACGAAAAAAGTATTGACCCAAAAATTCGTAAAACAATGAAAAAAGCGCTTTTCATGATTGGCCTTCTGGCCTTGTCCATCGGTCAAACCCTTGCTCAATCAAACAATGCGACCCTGACAACATGGGCCGCATCAGAGGCGGCATTTCCGGTAGCCAAAACGACTGGCAACCTCAACGCCATTCATATTACAGAAAAAGAAATCGCAGATTTCACCCTCCGCAACGTGGACGGGCGCATGATTTCAACCGCCGATTACCCGAATGCGAAGGGTTTTGCTGTTGTTTTCACGTGTAATCATTGTCCTTTTGCCAAATTGTACACGGAGCGTTTTAACGATCTGCATCAAAAATACGCCCCGCTCGGCGTGCCGCTGCTGGCCATCAATTCAATGGATTCGCTGGTGTACGAAGAAGAGTCTTTTGGCTTGATGCAGTCCCGCGCCCGCGAGGCGGGTTTTCAATTTCCATACCTGTACGATGCCAGCCAAACGGTGGGCAAGGCCTTCGGTGCGGAGCACACGCCGCACGCTTTTGTGATCTGGAAAGAGGCGGGAAAATGGCGCGTCAAATACAGCGGCTCTATTGACGACAATGGCGAAGAACCTCAAAAAGCCAGGCCATTGGTCGCCAATGCCATTGATGACTTGCTCGCCGGCCGCGCCATTCGAGAGCCGGAAACAGCGTCGTTTGGTTGTCGGATTTTTTATAGGAAGTGAGGGGGGAGGATGAGGGTGCCTCATAAGTCATAAAAACGAGCAAATTAGGTTAACCGCTAATGACGCCAAATACGCTAAGTTTTTGATTTTCAATATTTTGCGTATTTGGCGTCATTAGCGGTTAATCATAAAAAGCACGGAATCGCTACTTATGAGGCGACCGCTTGTTTTATATCCCGAAGGAAATAAGGGGAACAAAAGATACATCCTCTATAACTTATCCCGGAGGGATAACAGGTTTATAGAAAAAAGCATCACACGAAATCTGCGACCCCGGAGGGGTCGAACAAAATAACCACCAATTATTGCTATAAACCTGTGATGCCTTCGGTATCGGCGCTATCAGCAGCAACCCCTTTGATTTTTATGTACTTAAATCAGAGATTTCCTGACAAGGCGTGTCGCGTCGGAGACGCTCACGAGCGAAGGGTTGGGAGAGGATGGTGGGGCAGAGGGTTCTAAAGTTCGAATCAGTTTTTCTCCTTTGTTATTATTATTGTCGTTGTCCACCTCTCAACACTATCTTTTATAAACCATAAAATATATTTGAACATGCCAAAGTCAGTTTCAAATTGTAATCCAACGTGTTGAATAAGGTTTGGGTTAACCTTATAAATTCTTTCAGTAGAAATAACTTCCGAAGGATAGAGATAAGACGTAGATAGATTTATTTCTTGCGCGATTGTAAATTTCTCAGGTTTTGGAACCATTAATTCAACATATTCTTGATCGAATGCTACAAATTCGTTCACAAACCCAGCATCAATTTTTTGTTCTAGAATTTGAAATCTGATCCTTTTCTTCATGCATATTACTTTGGAAGTATTTTCTATTTCTGTCCTTATTTTCAAAATCCCCTCATTTTTATCAATCCAGGTTGGAATTATTCGCAATGCCACTTTAGGGGAAAAATTTATATAAATAAATAGTGTTATGATTGCAGCCAACAGAATTGCAATGGTCTCAATCTTGGTTTTAGTTGTTTCAGGGTCTGTATTCAGGCCATTGAAAATCCATAAGCCAACAACAACAAAGAGCAGAATTTGAATAGTTGCTCGTATTATTTTTATCATTTTATTTTTTTTATTGAATTTAAATGATGTTAACCGTTTGGCGAAAAGATGTTGACATGTATCGCTCGCGAGCATTTTTAATGCGAAGTGTTACGGTTGCAAGTCTCCAGACTTGCGTTGTTTCAAGCGACCTTTAGCAACTACAAACTTCGTTGTTTTTTCGCTATCAGCAGCAACCCCTTTGATTTTTATGTACTTAAATCAGAGATTTCTTGACAAGGCGTGTCGCGTCGGAGACGCTCACGAGCGAAGAGAGGAAACAGGATGGTATGCAACAGTCATTCCCCCAAAAAACCACTACTTATAGTCAACACAAAGTGGTTTTGAACAAATCGCGTCTGTAAATCCTTGAAAATCAAGAAAATCAATCATGGAAATCTACAAAATCACATAAATCAGGGTATAAAACCATCTCACCCTCAACTCCCCAAATCCACCTTCACGCCATACTTGTCCAGCAAGCCCGTCACGCTGGTGAGCGAAAAATGCGCTTTTCTGATGCGGTTGTTGTCCGGGTCAATGCGGTAATTAATCGAGCGTCGGAGATCGGCCTGCTCCAGGTTGGTGTTGTCGAAAATAGCGTCAGTCAGGTCGCAGGTGTCAAATACGGCTTCTGTGAGGTCGCATTCCGTGAAATCAACCTCCAGCAACTGGCAATGACTGAATCGCGTATAGCGGATTTTTTTGCCATAAAACGAGGCGTGCGACAACTGGCAATGTTCAAAAGAGAAGGACAGCCCAAAATCATGGCAAGCCTCAAAATTGAGGCCGAGCATCTTGCAATTCCTGAAAATGGCGTCGCGCCAGACCGTCTTGTCCATGCGCGCCATGCTGAAATTGCAATCCACAAATTCGCAATCCATGAACCGGAAAGCAGACAGGTCTGCATTGGAAAAATCGCACTGCCTGAACAGGCAATTTTCATAGTCGTCTTTGGGCAAGGGGTTGTCCTGAAACTGTATGTCTGTGTAAGTCATGTCCCCTACCCTTTTGCTTTACTTTCACTCACGCGAAATTTGACGATATCGGCTATCAGCGCTTCGGGCAGTGGCTGGTCAAGCGGAAACTGCACGGAACCTTTGCCTTGTTTGTAGGCGCTTAGCGCTTCGGCAAAAGCCGCGTGCCCTGTAGGCGTGGCATAAAAGCCGATATGCCCGGCATAACCGGCAAAATAGACCAGCGGCTTTTTGTTGATTTTGTAGGCAGGCATGCCGTAAGCAATGCTTTCAACGGCCTCCGGTGCATGTTCGCGAATGAGGCTGCGCATACGATTGAGCCTTTCCTGTATATGGTCAGGAAAGGAGGCGATGTAGGCTTCGACGGTGGTATATTTTTCCATCACGGATCAGGATTTACCGGATTTTGGGATTTGCAGGATTTAAACGCGGATAAAGCAGATAAAACGCAGATAACGCGGATTGCTGCATCATCGGTTATTGTCTGACCATTTTTTTAATCAATGAAATCTGACCGAGGTGGTAGTGGGTGTGCTCGACAATGCCGAAAATATTGCGGTAAAATGTGCCGTATTTCGACTCGGAAAAATCGTCAAACAGGCGCTCTTCCGGGAATGCCTCAACGGCCTGCGCAAACAGTTCGGCGTCGGCCATGACTTTATCCACCATGTCGCGCCATTCGGCCTCGGATGTCAGGGGCTGCAAATCAAAACTGAACTTGTCGCTGGCCACCAACGGGCCGCCTTGCAGGACTTTCAATACGGGATTGACGTAATAATGGATGTGGAATACCAACAGGGCAATGGTGTTCAATCCGTGTACCTGGGTGGTAGCCTCCTGCAGCGTGACATCAGCCAGGGTGTCTTTCAGGTTGACGGCTGTCCAGTTTTTACCAAAGAATACATCGCGGAAATGCTTGGCTAATTGTTGTGGTGTGGTCATAACGCGGATTTAGCGGATGAACCGCGGATTTACGCGGATAAATACGGATTGAGCGGATTTTCTTAGTGTTTCTTCGTGAATCTTAGTGCCTTCGTGGTGAAAGAAATTCGGATTTGGCGGATGAAACGCGGATTTTCGCGGATGTGGTTTTGTTAAAACAACATTCCCGCTTGCGGTGGCGGCACCACGCCGATGTGGCGGTATGCCTTTTCGGTGGCGATACGGCCGCGGGGGGTGCGCTGCAGAAAGCCTTCCATGATGAGGAAGGGTTCGTGAACTTCTTCGATGGTGCCGGCTTCTTCGCCCACGGCAGTGCCGATGGTGGTCAGTCCGACCGGCCCGCCTTTGAATTTGTGAATGATGCTGCTAAGGATGCGAATGTCCATTTCATCGAGTCCGCTTTCGTCCACGTCCAGGGCAGAAAGTCCGTAGCGGGCAATGTCTTCATTGACAGAGCCGTCGCCCTTGATCTGTGCGAAGTCGCGGATGCGGCGCAGGAGGGCATTGGCAATACGCGGCGTACCGCGACTGCGCCTTGCAATCTCATAAGCGCCATCTTCTGTAATCGGAATGGACAGTATCTCTGCCGAACGATTCAAAATGCGCTTGAGCGTGGCGACGTCGTAGTAGTCGAGGTGGCAGGTGATGCCAAAGCGCGCGCGCAGGGGCGACGTCAGCAGGCCCATACGCGTGGTGGCGCCGATCAGGGTAAAAGGGTTGAGGGTAATTTGAATACTGCGCGCATTAGGCCCCGAATCAATCATAATGTCAATGCGGTAATCCTCCATGGCGGAGTACAGGTATTCTTCAACGACGGTATTTAAACGGTGAATTTCATCAATAAACAGGACGTCGCCGGGTTCGAGGTTGGTGAGCAGTCCGGCCAGGTCGCCCGGTTTTTCCAACACGGGGCCGCTGGTCATTTTGAGGCTGGCCTCGAGTTCGTTGGTGATGATATGCGAAAGGGTGGTTTTACCCAGTCCTGGCGGGCCGTGCAGCAGAACGTGGTCGAGCGCTTCGCCGCGTTGTTTGGCTGCCTGAATGAAAACCGTCAGGTTATCCACGATTTTCCGCTGTCCGCTGAATTCGTCCAGCAGTTTGGGCCGCAATGCCTTTTCGATGAGTTTTTCCTCACCGTTTGCCGGTTCGTTAGCGAGTTGTTTGGACATCAGGAAATGTGAAGTTGTTGGTTGAAAAAGGTGGAGGGTAAATTTTGGTTACCCGCTAAAGACGCTACAATGACGATGATTAATATTTGGCGTTTTGGGCGGTCTTGGCGGTTAATTGGGTTTATAACGCCTATTCATTGGATAACCCAGCGCAAAAATGACATTTTTTGTTTGAAATACAGCATTTACTTTGTATTTTTTCACATTACCGGACAATTTCCCCAGAGATGCCGCAGAAAATCTGCGTTATCTGCGGGAAATTTGTCATACTCGGAACTTCATAGGGGCTGTTTTCCCTTTTTTCAAAAAAATCATCCTCTGGCCTTCACCATTCACCCTTTGCCTAAATTTTTACAACGTATGTTTGCTGCCGATGGAAGTTATAGACACCGGGCGTTTTCAGCCTGACATTATTATGGCCGGAATTCGCCTCGGCGAGCCAATGATCGCGCTCACCTCGGTCATTGTTGCCTTGGTTTGTTTTTATGGTGCATGGCGTATTCAGCCGACAAATTCCAGCAAGCGTTTAGGGCAAATTTTTGTCGCATTAACGGGCATTTCCACGCTGATCGGCGGTATTGTGGGCCATGCATTTTTGCATAAGTTTCCGTTTGAATACAAACTGGCGGGCTGGCTGCCGGGTATGCTGGCTGTTTCAGCCGTTGAACAGGCGAGTATCGTTCGTTTGCGCGAAATCGGCGGGCGCTTCCAGGCTGCTCGATGGCTGAGTTGGGTTAATATGGTCGAACTGACGCTTTCGCTGACCATTATCACGACATTGGTGTGGTTTCCTTTGGTGGAAATTCACTCTGCTTTCGGGTTTTTAGGCATTGTTTTGCCCATTGAATGGTTGCTATACCGCCATTATAAACGGCAAGACAGTTATTTCATGCTCCTGTGTATCGGACTGCTGGTAGCCGCAGTCGTCGCGCATATCCTGAAATTTTCATTTTGCCGGTGGTTCAGTTTTTTTGACATTGCGCATGTATTCATGGCTGTCGCACTGTGGCAGGCGTCGAGAGCATTTCGGGCAG
The DNA here is from genome assembly GCA_020852155.1 of Saprospiraceae bacterium. Classification (GTDB taxonomy): domain Bacteria; phylum Bacteroidota; class Bacteroidia; order Chitinophagales; family Saprospiraceae; genus M3007. Next base: position 13,305 of record JADZBJ010000115.1, read on the forward strand.
CGGATTACGTTGAAAAAGCGGATTTGCAACTGCAATCGCCCTGACGGGGTTGATACAACCATTCAATAAACAGGGAACCCTACGGGGTTGGGTTCGACATTTCTACATCTATAAACAGGGAACCCCTACGGGGTTGGGTTCGACATTTCTACATCTATAAACAGGGAACCCCTACGGGGTTTTGTGGCTGCAATTACGTTGTTTGTAAACAGGGAACCGTACGGGGTTTTGCGGCTGCGATTACGCTATTTGTAAACAGGAAACCCCTACGGGGTTGGGTTCGACATTTCTACATCTATAAACAGGGAACCCCTACGGGGTTGGGAGGCTGCGATTACGCTGTTTGTAAACAGGGAACCCCTACGGGGTTTTGCGGCAACGATTGCGTTGTTGATAAGGAAACCCCGATTGCTATACGCTACTGCGCATTTTTTATTCCCCGCAGATTTTTTGTGAAATCTGCGGGGAAGGTCAAGTAATATGGTTCTTGAAAACCTACACCACTGTAATAGCCACAGGTTGTTGCTCGACGATAAAACCAAATGACTCGAGGGTGAACCCTTCTTCGGCCGCTGCTTTTTTGAAATCTTCTTCGTGCCCGGCCTTAATGGCTACGAGCAAGCCGCCACTGGTTTGCGGGTCAGCCAGCAGGTTACGGGTCAGGTCAACGTCATTACAAGCTACTTTATGCCCGTAACTGTCCCAGTTGCGCATGGTACCGCCGGGGACGCATTTTTTAGCCAGATAATCATCCAGAATATTTCTGTCAATAGTCGGCACCTGATCCAGGTGAACCACGGCGCTGGCCTGGCTGGCCTCGCACATTTCCGACAAGTGGCCGAGCAATCCGAAACCTGTCACATCGGTCATGGCTTGCACGTAGGGCAATTGTCCGAAACGGAAACCGGCTTTATTGAGGGTTTTCATGCTGTTGGGCGCGATATGGGCATGTTCTGGCTGTAACAGTCCTTTTTTCTGCGCTGTGGTCAGGATACCGACGCCGAGGGGTTTGGTCAGAAAGAGTTTGGCGCCCGGCGTTGCACCGCCATTTTTTTTCAAATGATCCAGGTTGACGCGTCCGGTGACAGCCAGTCCGAAAATAGGTTCCGGGCTGTCAATGCTGTGTCCGCCGGCGAGTGGAATACCGGCAGCGGCGCAGGCTTTTCGGCCGCCTTCAATGACCTGATTGGCTACTTCCGGCGGCAGGGTGTTAATGGGCCAGCCAAGAATAGCAATGGCCACCAGGGGTTGTCCGCCCATTGCATAAACATCGCTGATGGCATTGACGGAAGCGATTTGTCCAAAATCCTCCGGGTCATCCACGATGGGCATGAAAAAATCGGTTGTGCTGACCAATGCTGTCCCGTCGCCAAGATCAAATACGGCAGCATCGTCGCGCTCTTCGTTGCCAACCAGCAGTTGCGGAAAATGGCCGGGTACAAGGCTGGTTTTCAGGATACTATCCAGCACCTTGGGCGATATTTTACAGCCGCAACCAGCGCCATGCGAGTATTGTGTGAGTTTGAATTCCTGTATTTCTGACACGACTTTGTAGTGGTAAGTGGTGAGTGGTGAGTGATTAGTGGTAAGCGATTAGCGGTAAACGAATAGTAGTGTTTCCCACACGATGTTGAGGGTACTTTGAAATGGGCGGCAAAGTTATTAGTCTTGACGTGCAGACAGACTATTTCCTGCGTAAAACATAGACAGCATAAAGAGATTTTAGGGGCGTGAGGGGGTTCAGATTTCTATGTTAGGCACCGCCAAAAATCTACGTAATCCGCGTTTCACCACTAAGGCACTAAGGCACACGAAGATACACTAAGAAAATCCGCGTAAATCTATCATGTCCGCGTCATCCGCGTTTCACCACTAAGGCACTAAGGCACACGAAGATACACTAA
>JADZBJ010000116.1 GCA_020852155.1 Saprospiraceae bacterium
GCTACCCAAAGCGGTATTTCACAAATTGCCTATCATTTTGAAACGCCAATGGTCGTGACCCGCGTGGGCGGACTGCCTGAAATTGTCGCCGACGGCGTATCGGGTTATGTCGTCGAACCCGAACCCGAAGCCATCGTCGCAGCCCTGCGTGATTTCACGAGCGAAGGCCGCCCGGAAGTCCTGCGCGCAGGAGTCAGGCAGGAGAAAGAGCGGTTTGGATGGGGGAATTTTGTAGCGCAGGTGTTGGGGTAGGGGGCGACTCGCGTCTGTAAATCCTTGAAAATCGGGAACATCAATCCTGTAAATCTTCAAAATCACTTAAATTCGGGTTGAAATCACTTACATCAGCGTATAAAACACAAACTAAACCATGGGTTCCAACGAAGATTACGCTCAAAAGACAATGGAAGAATTATTGGCCGAAGAGCAAAAACTCAAATCCAGAAAAACCATGACGGCTGTTTTGGTCGGCTTCATGATGGGCGTTGCCATTTTTGCAGCCGTAAGAGGGAAATTCCTCCCGACGATCGCCATGATTATATTTTCCTATTTGATTGGCAACGGATACGCAAAATCATTAAAAACAGTCCAGTCGGAAATAAGCCGAAGAAGCGCTGGTCACTGATTTTTCGTTCCTTTCAAAAACGCCAAAATGGCCTCATTCACACTGTTGTCTTGCAGGCGATGGCCCAATCCCGATGTTTGTAAAAATTCGGCATTCCAGGCGTCTGCGATGGCCTGACCCTCGGCCACAGGTGCAACATCGTCGTCAGTATCGTGAATGACCAGTCCCGTAATATCTTGTAGCAATTGAACGCGTTCGACCACGGAGAAGGCTTCAATGGGCTGCCCGGTACGGCGCTTGATTTCTGTACCGATGGCGTTTTCAACAACTTCAGAAAAGCCGAAAAATTGACAAAAATCGCGGGTAACGCGCACCGTATCTGCAAAGGGAGCCATGAGTACCATTTTTTCCGGGCGCTCGACGCCGAGCATGGTTGTGCAGATAACCGGAGCGCCGGCGCCCAGCGAATGCCCTACAATGGCATAGGGCCGACCAAATTCAGATAAAACTGCCTGAATGGCCCGGCTGAACAGCAATAAATTGAGCGTATTGCCCGCACTTTGTCCGCTGGCGGGAGCGTCGAGGGCCAATACACGGTAACCGTGTTGTTGCAGCGCCTTGCAGAGTCGTCGCCAGCGCGCTGAACTGGATTCCCAGCCGTGCAGCAGCAGTACAGTTTGGCCGTTAGGGTGCTGCGGATTCCATTCGTAGGTGTGCAAATGCAGCCCTTCAAAATGGATTTTTTTCTGGGAGGACTTCGCAAAAAAGGATTTATCCTGATCGCGCAAGGGTAATCGGCGCGGCGTGCAAAACAGCCTGAAAGCCAGGCGACCTGCCATGCGCGGCGATACTTTTGACAAGGCATTCAGGGTTTTGCCAACCCGGCGCAACTGGCGGAGCGTGCTTTCCGAAAGGTGATCGGGCATTTTTTGAGCGGTAAGTGATTTTGAGTTAGGAGTTAGGAGTTATGAGTTAGGAGTTATGAGTTATTTACTCAACGAAATGATGAAAATAACTCATAACTCCTAACTCATAACTCCTAACTCATTTCCGTTTTCCAAACTGAAGGTTGACGTAGAAATTGAAGAAAAACTGCTGATTTTCGTCGGAGATCATGATGGGCGCTTTTTTGATAAAACCATCGGCCTGGAGTCCGATTTCGAGGGCTTTGACGAATTCGTCGAAAGCGCCCCAGTCGAAGTGCAGTGCTATGGATGCGTTGGCGCCGGGCAGCAGGGAAATTTCATCAAATCCGCGCGTGAATGCGGAAGCGCCGAGGATTTGAGTGCTGTTGTTCAAAAACACATCTGCGTTACTTTCGGAGTATTTTTCATGCGATACGCGGCCGCTCGCATCCGATCCAGAACTGCGGCGGATGGCTAAGTAGTAAGGTTTGAGCAAGCCCAATGTCGGGCCGAGGGTATAAGTAGCGCCGATGGCCACACCCTTTTTTCGGGCTTTTTCAGAGTAATAACGCTTGACGCCCCAACCGCCACGCGCGAGCAGTAAGGTGTTTTGTTTGCCAAAAACATAGGGTCTGAACGACCGCCGTGTAGTTGGCGGGGCGCTCTGACGTTGCTCTTTGGCGTGTTTGAGTTCGCCGAGGCTGATATGATAAAAAGTGGTGCGGTAATATGTCCGAAGGCGACCGAACTCAAGTCCTGCTGACAAGCTGCGCGGTGTTCCCAGGCGCATGTTGAACGTCGTTTCCTTGTTGTAAATAATGCCCAGTTTTTGCGTCGGACGCGTTGGCACAGATTGCGCCGACATATTCAGGGCGCAAAAAAGAATCGGAATAACAAGAATCGGTCGAAACATAGGTTCAGCAGTTGGAAGTTTCAGGCTGTGATGTTCAGAAGCCGCTCTTGCGGAGCATTCTTGGCATCAGCACCCTTGAGGTTTCAAAAGTAGTGCCTTGAATCCGGAAATAAATAAAAATTTACTGGTAACTGGTTAGGTCAGCGGTTTTGGATCAAAAAAGCAGGCAATTTTTGGTCAATCAAGCCGCTTTTTTGAGTTCGATGCAGCGCATCGGACGAAAAAAACGGCGAAGAGTGGCCTAAAATTGACCTTTTTTGACCAAAATGGGAGCGATCTAACCAGTTACATTTACTGAAATTACTCCCGTTTGGCGAAATCTCCTGTTCGGAACAATGTCGGGCGGGAAAAGTTGTGCCAATTTTACCGTTACCAAGGCAGAAAAAGTGCTGCTTGTCGGATATTGGCCAAATGGCGCGAAAGGCGGGCTGCGCGAAAAAAGTGGTAGTCTCAGCGGGAATCGAACCCACATCTAAAGTTTAGGAAACTTCTATTCTATCCATTGAACTATGAGACCGGGGGCGCAAAGGTAAAAGGATGACACGGAATTTTTAGAGGATCGTCGCTTTGAATATTCTTTTTTCATGTCGTTAGAGGTTGTTTGAATTTCCCTGCTGGATTTAAAAAGATGCCTTTTTGAGTCAGTGAGGGAATTTTAAACAACCTCTTACAACCTTTTTGCAGATTCGTTTGTCCTTGTCGCCAAATAAGATGGAAAACACAGCGTTAGGGCATATCGCTGCATCAATACATCCCAAAACAGATTCATTCAGTACCCGGATTTAAGTGATTTTGAAGATTTTAAGGATTGATTTTCTTGATTTTCAAGGATTTACAGACGCGAGTTGTTCAAAATCACTTAGGCTATACAAATATTTAGATTCTGAACAGAAACATGAGAAAGTACCTTCCCTTCACGATCATTGCCCTGTTGTCGTCGCTTTTAAGTGTGACGCTCTTTAACTTTATCTCGCCGCGCCGGGTGGTTTGGTCGGAGGATGCCTCCGGCGATGTACGCTATGCGCACCTGGTGGATAAACTGTTCAGTGACCGTACCAACAGCCCTTTTCGGTCGTCGTCGCCCACCGATTTTATCATTGCTGCTGAAATGGCTACACCGGCGGTGGTGAACATCAAAGCATTGATTGAAGAAAGCGGCGGCTTGTGGCAAGGCGGATCAATGACCGGTTCATCCGGCTCCGGCGTCATCATGTCGCCCGATGGTTATGTGGTGACCAACCACCACGTCGTGGAGCGCAGCACCGATATCAAGGTAACGATGGCCGACAAGCGCGAGTTTTCCGCCCGTATTGTTGGGTCAGACCCGTCCACCGACATTGCCTTGTTGAAAATTGACGGCCGTGACCTGCCCTTTGTTGTGTTCGGTAATTCCGATTCCGTCAGGGTAGGCGAGTGGGTACTGGCTGTGGGTAACCCGTTCAACCTGGAAAGCACCGTCACGGCAGGCATTGTCAGCGCCAAAGGCCGCAACATTAATATCCTGCGCGGCGGGGCGAGCATCGAGTCGTTTATTCAAACAGACGCAGCCGTGAATCCTGGCAACAGTGGCGGCGCGCTGGTGAATACTGCCGGCGAATTGATCGGAATTAATACAGCAATTATCACAGAATCAGGTAGTTATGAAGGATATTCCTTTGCTGTTCCGTCAAATCTGGTGCAAAAAGTCATTCGCGACCTGCGAGAATTCGGCAGTGTTCAGCGGGCATTTCTGGGTGTGAGCGTACAAGACCTCGACGCCGAAACAGCGCAGGAAATGGGCCTGCCCAATGGGGAAGGCGTATTGCTTAATCGAGTGGCTTCCGATGGCGGCGCAGCCGAGGCGGGTTTGCAAAACCGCGATGTTGTGGTGGGCATCAACAACACGCGCGTACGCAGCACCTCGGAGTTGCTGGAGTTTGTCGGCCGTTTTCGTCCCGGCGAATCTGTAACGCTCGATTACTGGCGCAATGGCAAAAAACTGCGTTCCAGCGTTCACCTGAAAGATGTCAATAATTCCACCAAAATAGCCCGTGTTCAAGGCAATGAACTCGAAGACGAACTGGGTTTTGAAATCAGGGATTTGAGTAATTCCGAAAAGAACAGGATTCGCCTGCAAGGCGCTGTGGTAAACAGTATTACCAAAGGCAGTCTGGTTTATCAGACGAATATGCAGCCCGGTTTCGTGATCACTTCTGTCAACGGCAGTCGGGTAAAATCCGCCGCAGAAGCCATTGACGCGATTAAAAATGCCTATAACAACCTGTCCATTGACGGGTACTATGAAAGCGAGCCGGATTTGTATTCTTATCGGTTTAAAAAGCGCGGCGGGTAAAGGGGCTCTGCTGCACCCATTTTTCAGTACATCGGGAAGACACAAAGGAAGCGTCAGTTGGCGGCCTTTGTGTCTTCTTCCTTTTATTGAGTTGTATTTTAAAAAACAGACCTGTTGGATTCGCCAGCCTCAGCCATACCACGGACATAACCGGACAATCATTCATTTCTTTCCCGGCATTTCACGTACTTTTGCAGCCCTTTTCAAATTGCTTTTGTAGCTCAGTCCGCCCATCAAATTTTTCAAATTTCAAATTGTATATTTCAAATTTCAAATTAAAATATTTTTTATTTTGAAAATAAAATATATTTAAGTGAAAAATATCATTTGAAATTTGAAAAATTTTGGGGCGGGTCGCGGCTGCTCAGCGCATAAACACTCAGATATGGA
>JADZBJ010000117.1 GCA_020852155.1 Saprospiraceae bacterium
ACAGGTTGCCGTGCAAAGGCTGAATACCGTGTACAAACAGCCACGCGTGCCGGTCGGTCGTTGACCAGTTGCGCAACATTCGCAGGTCGCCGGACTGACGCCACTGCGCTACGGCTTGTTGAATATCAGTGGTGTCGGTGCTGCAAACGAGGTATTTAGCCTCGTCAAAGAGGCGCATTTTTTCCCGGAGTTTGGCGGATTCACTGCTGAAACCTTCGCGGTGCGCCGGACCAATATTGGTTAATATGCCGATGTCAGGCCGGATGATACGTTGAAGTGCCGACATTTCACCGGGTTGTGAAATGCCGGCCTCAAAAATGCCGAGCGTGTTTTGCTCCGACATTTGCCAGACCGACAACGGAACGCCGACCTGTGAGTTGTAACTTTTAGGACTTCGAACGATGTTGAACTCCGGTGTGAGCAGTCGGGCGAGCCATTCCTTAACGATGGTTTTGCCATTGCTGCCGGTGATACCGATCACTGGAATATCAAACCGGTTCCTGCGCCAGCGTGCAAGCTCCTGCAAGGCATCAAGCGTGTCGTTGACCAACAGGATATTGGATTCGGGCAATTGTTCGGCGACTTCCGGGCGACTGACGATGAAGTGCCGAATGCCTTTTTCCCAGGCTTCTCGTATGTGGTGGTGCGCGTCGTGGCGGATTCCTTTCAAAGCGATAAACAGCGCCTCTGCGGGCGCTGTAACCATTCGGGTATCCAGCAAAATTTGCTCGATACCCGCCGTGGCATCCTGCTCGTGCAACCATTCGGCTGACAGGGCGGATTGTATGTCGCTTAGTGATAAGTGCCAAGGCATAATTATTTTATATTTTAATCTGGTTCTTTTTCGCCCATACTTCTCCATTTTTTCGTCAGATAGCGCTGCTATCTTCCTCAAAAATGGCTCGTATGGACGAAAAAGCCCTTCGCTTAATTCTTTAAACTAATTATGCCTTGGCACTTACCACGTTTAAATAGTATTAACCGCCAAGGCCGCAAAAGACGCTAAAGTGTAAAAAAGCATAGCGTCTTTTGCGGCTATTAAAAATCGAATCAATCGGACTTAATCGAATCAATCGAACCAATCTCCCTACCTAACGCCCATACCGCTGGGCCATCCGTCGGTTGGGCGGACGAAGCTCAGTTTGCCATCGGCGTCTTCGGCCATCAGGATCATGCCTTGCGATTCGGTGCCCATCATGACACGCGGCGCGAGGTTGGCTAGTACGACAACCTGCTGCCCCACGACGGCTTCCGGTTCAAAATGCTCGGCAATGCCAGACAGGATGGTGCGCGTTTCAAAGCCCAGATCAACGCTGAGTTTGAGCAGTTTTTTGGATTTTTCCACTTTTTCAGCGGTCAGGATTTTGCCGGTTCGAATGTCCATTTTGGCAAAATCATCGAAGGTAATGGTCTCTTTCAACGGTGCGTAGGTTATGGTTGCGGGTGTATTGGCTGTTGCCTGTTGATTGGCCAGGTCAGTGGCTTGCAATTTTTGAATCTGGGCTTCGATCACTTCATCAGGTATGCGGCTGAACAGGTGTTCGGCTGCGCCAATGCGGTGTCCGGCTGGTACAGGTGATTCCGACCGGCCTAACTGATCGAGCAAATCGCTCAAATCACCTTGTTCGCGCAAGGCTGGCAGTTGCAACATGGTGCGGAGCTTGTCGGCGGCGTCGGGCAGGAAAGGCCGAACGGCTACGGACAGCGCTGCGACGTATTGCAGGGCCAGGTGCATGACAGTTTTGACCTGTTCGGGGTCAGTTTTGACGGCCTTCCAGGGTTCGTTGAATTGCAGGAGTGCGTTGCCGGCGCTGGACAGTTCCATGACCGAACGCAGACCTTCGCGCAGTTGGAAGGCTTCGATGAAATCGCCCATTTCCAGCAATTTTGCGCGAATGCGCGCTATTTCATTGGAAAAATCGCCATTTGTATCGGCTTCCCATCCGCTTTTGAACGCCTGATTTTGATCGGCTTCCGGCGTGACGCCTTCGTAGTATTTGTGCGTCAGCACCAGTACCCTGTTCACGAAATTGGCGAGGTTATTCACCAGTTCGTTGTTGTTGGTTTCCTGAAAACCCTTCCAGGTAAATTCGCTGTCAATCTGTTCCGGCATTTTGCGGATCATGTTGTAGCGCAGCGCGTCTTCCTGACCTTTGAATTCTTCGCAGTATTCATGCACCCACACGGCCCAGTTTTTCGACGTTGAAAGTTTGCGCCCTTCGAGGTTCAGGAACTGGTTGGCTGGCACATTTACAGGCAGAATATAATCGCCGTTGGCTTTCAGGATGGCCGGGAAAATCAGGCAGTGAAACACGATATTGTCTTTGCCCACGAAATGAATCAGCGCTGTTTCGGGGTCTTGCCAGTACGGTTTCCAGTCTTTGTTGTTGTCAATGGCCCACTGTTTGGTGGCTGAAATATAGCCGATGGGCGCGTCGAACCACACATATAGTTTTTTGCCTGCCGAATCCGGAATTTGTTTCGGCACATCAATGCCCCAGTCGAGGTCGCGGGTCATGGCGCGGGGCTGAAAACCCTGATCGAGCCATGAATTGCATTGGCCCAGCACGTGGTTTTTCCATTGTGCCGGGTCGTGGAGTTGTTCGCCATTCAGCGTGCCGTTGTTGACCCATTCACGCAGCCAGTTTTCGTGCTGGTCGAGGCGCAGGAACCAGTGTTTGGTTGGGCGTTTCACGGGCGTGCTGCCGCTGAGGGTTGAGCGCGGGTCTTTCAGTTCGGTCGGGCTGAGGGTTGAGCCGCATTTTTCGCACTGGTCGCCGTATGCGTCGGGGTTGGCGCAGACCGGGCAAGTGCCGATGATGTAGCGGTCGGCGAGAAATTGCCCGGCTACTTCATCGTAATACTGTTCGGTGGTTTCTTCTGAAAACTCGCCTTTTTCGTAGAGTTTCATGAAAAACTCCTGCGATGTTTCGTGGTGCAGCGGCGCGCTGGTTCGGTGATAAACATCGAACGAAATGCCGATTTTCTGGAAGGTGTCGCGCAGCAGCACGTGGTATTTATCCACAATTGCCTGAGGCGTTGTGCCTTCTTTGCGGGCTTTGACGGTAATGGCAGCGCCGTGTTCGTCGGAGCCGCAAACAAACACCACATCGCGGCCCATGAGCCGGAGGTAGCGCACATAAATATCTGCCGGAAGGTAGGCCCCTGCGAGGTGGCCAATGTGAAGCGGGCCGTTGGCATAAGGCAAGGCCGCGGTGACGAGGTATCTCTTTTTCATAAATCGGGGCAAAAGTAAGTACACAGGGGCAATTAATTCCCTGAACTCAGCGCATCAGGGTACTTAAATTGGGGCATTTTGTTTGCGATGAAAAATTCTAAATTTTCGGAGGATGCAAGCCGGAAGTCAGGAGTAAACGGCGCATATTGACGTTGGTTGTCCGATTAATTTGTAAACAATTTACAGTTGCCCTGCCGACATGGGTTAAGCCCAGGATATATAAACCATCGGCACTCCATTGAAAATGTTCGTTCCAAATATCATTTCTCGGATGGTACAACGGCGCTATCTTGTTGGTTAACGGATCTTTGCAAGCTATTCGATTGTACTTATGTCCATTACAACCGCCACAGGCCAGGGCGAGGTTTTCCGGAGAATCATCTCCCCCTGCACTTGAAGGGACAATATGGTCAACCTGGAATGAATCTGGTGAAAATTCAGCCAATGCGAAGCAATATTCGCAGCGAAAACCAGCGCGTTGAAGAATAAACTGCCTTAAATGTTGCTGAATTTTAGCCATTGGCCTGCATACTGAGGCCCATTTGATCCATCAATTGGGATAGCGTAACATTTCGGATTTTAGCCAGATGGATGAGCAACTCCAAGCGCTTATTGCGCAGTTTTTCATCTTTTTGGGTGAGTTTTACAAACTCAATCTGTTCCGCTGAAGACAACTGCGATGCTTCCATTTTTTCAACCAACGTTTCGTACCGCTTTTTTTCGCGAACATTCAGCACCGTTGAATTGATAGACTGAATCAAATCTGCTTCTGGAGTGGCGTTGTTTTTTTGCTTTTTTACTTCAATGGCCTTTCTGACCTGAATAGCCAGTTTTTCCAATTCATTCAAGGGCAAATCAGACAGGTTGGCGGGGAACCCGCCAGAATATATTCCAGAAGAAGCTGATGACTTTGACATGGATTTATGTTTACTGCAAAAATAATGAAAAATACGACACTTTCGATTTTTCAATGCTTTACAAAATTCACCTGAAAACGACTTTTACATCGCTGTCTCAACAAGTCTGTTTTTTAACACCAAACTTTCAGATAGCCAGTACTCGATGATAACCGAAACTCCAAACAGGCATTATCAGTTGTCAACGAGTACTGACCATAAACACCCAATAAAACTATCTGCCGACCATATCTTCCGGGCGCACCCAGGCGTCGAATTGTTCGCTGGTCATGTGTTTGAAATCCAGGCCTTGCAATTCGTACTCCAGGGCTGACTCCTTCAGCGTGATGCCTTTTTTGTGGGCATTTTGCGCGATAGCGGCGGCGTTGTAGTAACCAATTTTGGTATTCAGCGCCGTCACCAACATGAGCGAGTTATTAACGTGCTTGCTGATGTTGTCGCGCAATGGTTCGATACCCACGGCGCATTTGTCGTTGAAGCTCACACAAGCCTCGCCGATCAGTCGCGCAGAATGCAGGAAGTTATAGATCATCATGGGCTTGAACACGTTCAGTTCGAAGTGTCCGTTCGCGCCGCCGATGTTGATGGCCACGTCGTTGCCCATGACCTGAGCCGCAACCATTGTCAGGGCTTCGCATTGGGTCGGGTTGACCTTGCCCGGCATTATGCTTGAGCCTGGTTCGTTGTCCGGAATGAATATTTCACCGATGCCGCTGCGCGGGCCGCTGGACAGCATACGAATGTCGTTGGCGATTTTCATGAGGCTGACCGCTACGGTTTTCAAAGCGCCGTGCGATTCGACCACGCCGTCGTGGGCCGCCAGGGCTTCAAATTTGTTGGGCGCCGTGACGAAAGGCAGACCCGACAGGTTGGCAATGTGTTTGGCTACATTTTCGGAGTAGCCTTTGGGCGTGTTGATGCCCGTACCCACAGCCGTACCGCCGAGAGCGAGTTCGGACAAGTGAGCCAGGCTGTTGCGAATGGCCCGGAGTCCGTGATCCAGTTGGGCGACATAGCCTGAAAATTCCTGACCCAGCGTGAGTGGTGTAGCGTCCATGAAGTGTGTGCGGCCGATTTTGACCACATCCATGAAGGCTTCGCTTTTGGCCTTGAGTGTGTCGCGCAGTTTTTCGATACCCGGAATGGTCGTTTCCACGAGCATTTTGTACGCTGCGATGTGCATGGCCGTCGGGAACGTGTCGTTGCTGGACTGCGATTTGTTGACGTCGTCGTTCGGGTGGATGAACTTGGCTTCGTCGGTCAGCGAGCCGCCCTGAAGTACGTGTGCGCGATAGGCGATCACCTCGTTGGCGTTCATGTTGCTTTGCGTGCCGGAGCCGGTTTGCCAAACCACCAGCGGAAACTGATCGTCGAGTTTGCCAGCCAATACTTCATCACAAACCTGCGCAATGAGGTCGCATTTTTCCTTGGGTAAAACGCCGGCATCGAAGTTGGTCAATGCTGCGGCTTTTTTCAGGATAGCAAATGCCCGAATGATCTCGACAGGCATTTTATTGGTGTCGCGGGCGATTTTGAAGTTTTCGATTGAACGCTGCGTCTGAGCGCCCCAATAGACATGCGCGGGCACCTGAACCTTGCCCATGGTGTCCTTTTCTATACGATATTCCATTTTATGTAGTTAGAGTGGCGCTTGCGCGCCGTTTGATGTTGTTAGAGTGCTCGCTGACGCTCGCGTTTGATAGGCGCTTGCGCGCCGTTTGAAGGTGGTTTGATGTTGTTAGAGTGCTCGCTGACGCTCGCGTTTGAAGTGGGCGCTTGCGCGCCGTTGGGTGTGGTTTTTTGGGGACAATTTCAGCCATCTGGCAGGCCAATGTTTAACCCCAAATCAAACGACCAATTCAACAGATAACCGAATAACCAATTCAACAAATAACCCAACACACAAACATTCGCTTACGTCGCCGCAAAGGTACTTTACAGGCGTTTTTCATTTAGAGCATGTTTGGATTTTTCTGCCGGAGATAAAAAATTGGGATTTTGGAGGTCTTTTGACACTTTTTGAGGGAGTATAGCCGGGGCTACATGACCGAAAAAAGGATTAAAAGGGCGGCAAAAGATCTTTTTTTAGCCCGGTAAGGAAAATCCAAACATGCTCTTACCATTCAACATGGATAACAACCAATCTTTTTCGGTTAAAACGGTTTCTTTTTGCAATTGATCCCGAAGGGTGCGTACAGACTTTCTATCCAGCATATTCAGCGACATGAGTTGCTCGGTGTAATACACTAATCTGGAGTAATTCGTGCGGTGGTAACCAATGGCCGCGTGTCGGCGGATGTAATTTTTCAGGCTTTTCAGGTGGTGTTCCAGTAAGTCGAATTCGGTGGTTTCGAAGTAGATTTTCAGTTGGAGCGTTTTGGCGGCCAGGTTGTTCATGGTGTCCTTGTAATCCGATTTTTGAAGTTGCAACAACGCTGTGGCGTAGTCTTTACGGGCGTAAGCAACGCGGGCGGTACAGAGGCTGGCCGTGGCGTCGCGCCATTGCCGTTCGAGGTATTTTTTATGTTGTTCGATAAACGCTCCGGCCCATTCGTTTTCACCGGCACGCAAGGCGATAGCGACAATATTGCTGAAGGCGAATCTTGAAAAAAGCCCGTGTTCGAGCAGCAGTTCGCGTTCCAGCGCGCCTTTGTAAAGGGTAAGCGTTTCCTGTACCCAGCCTTCGGCAGAAAGGTTGATTTGACGAATGCCGTAGTTGATCGCCAGGAGGTAAAGCAGTCGTTGTTCGTCGGCAGGGAACTGGTCGGCGCTGCTGTTGAGCATCGTTTTGAAGCGTTCAAAATCGGCGTTTTGCGTTGTGTCAATCAGGAGTTTGTAGCAATAGTAATACAAGCCAATGGCCGGTATTTCAAGCAGGTTATTCTTTTCAACATGGGAGAGAATGGCCGATAGCAAGCCGAGTTCGTAATCCGTACGAAAAACGGCCTGGTGTGAAATGGCGAGACAAGCCAGGCGCAGTTTTCGGGCGATAAAAGCCAGATCCATACTGTCGCTGCTGGCTTGCAGGTTGAGCGATTCGGTGCGCCGTTCGGCCACTTCCTGCTGGTATTGTTCCCATTCGATCAGGTGCAGATCGTGGTAATGGTCGGCGTGTCGCCAAATCTGGCGCTCGCGATTCTGACGCGCTTCGCGCAGGGATATTTTGAAATGCCGCGTCAGGCCGCGTTTTCGGTAAGCCGCAGCCAGGCGAATCATGGCTCGGTCGTCGTCCTGAAATTTTTCCTTGTAAGCGAGGTATTTTTCCAATAAAACCAGCAGCGCCGAATGCAAAAGACGCTCCTCGACGGGCTGACTTTTTTTTAAAATGTCCGGTATGCCGCGTGTCGCATCGGGTATTTCCGGAAATAAAGCCTGCTCGAAGGCTTCCCAACGTTCCACCAGCGCCTGCCGCGTATTGAAAAACGGCGAGCGCACAAATTTGTCAAACTCCCGCCGCTCGGAAGGCGTCAGCGACAAAATAGATTCCTGTAGCAGGGTTTGGGACATCAGGAGGTTGAAAAGTTGAAGTTGTTAAAGGTTGAAAGTTGTTGAAAAGTTGAAGTTGTTGAAGGTTGAAGTTGTTGAAAGTTGAAGTGGTTGAAGGTTGAGGTGGTTTAGCCAAAAATAAGATACAACAACACCAAGAATAGCGTCAGCAGGAGGAACGGTACCCAGGCTTTGCGTACCCTGAAACGACGGCCGGATTTAGGCATATCATCATCTTCATCGTATTCGTCGTCATTGGCGGTTGTTTTGTTGACTTTGTTCCTTCTTCGATCAACATACGTGACGTAGATAAAGCACACAAAATTGATGCCCAGGGTCAGCAACAGGAACAGGTAAGCCTTATTCATCGAATCGGTGGTGGGCGATAATTGCACCAGATTGATGGAATAGGCCACCGCCGCAAGGAAGGACGTGATGATGAGTTCGCCGACTTCTTCAAAACTGGCCTTGTGGAAAAACAGCATGAAAATCGGCAGCGCACTGAACATCAGGAAAGGCACAATGATCAAAATGATCGCTCCCCAGGGGCGGCGACTGACGTCGAGCCGGACATTCAGGCTTTTGTATTTTTCAAGGTATTTGGCTTCGTCGGTGGTGTCGAAAGTGATTTTGTCCAGCGCGCCGAGTTGGTTGGTGAGCTGGTTATCCAGCGTTACGAAGTAATCGTCGGTTTCCCAGTCATTGAATTTAAAATCCTCTTTTTTGTCTTTTATCTGAAGTCGGCTGTAGTCAAAACTGATCTTGATCTTGTCGCTCGAACTCAGGGCTGCAATCGGAATTTTCAATTCATGATGGTCAAACGGAAAATCAAACGACTCGAAATTGGCCAGGAATTTTCCGCTCACCCTGTAAATCCGCACCACGTAGTTGCTGTCGCGCTCTTCGGCAATGCGGTAACGATTGGCCTCTTCCGAACTGATGTTGGAAAAATCAATATAACCTTCCTTGTCAATGTACTGCGAATCGGCAATGACCCAGTACAGCAGGTTGCAATCGAAGGTGTTTTTCTTGACGTCAATCTCGTTGATATCAATCACGTCAATACCAACGCGCAGGTTCGGAATGGGCACGCCTTTGGTATTGATCTGAGTCGGGCAACTGCGCGTTTTTCCGGCATGCACCTGATTAAACGACGGCTCGCGCCGCAAAATCAGCGACGAATCAAACTCATACAGTTCGTTCAAAATCGTCACTTTCCGCTCTTTCAAATGCCTGAAATAATCCAGCAACAATTGGCGGTCGTTATGTCCGTCGCGCAGGGCCGTTTCAAAAATATTCATGGCGTCGTAGCAACGACGCAGTTGATTATCCACCGTTTTGGCCGAAAACAATCGCGCCGGATATTGCAGCAATAGGGCTTGCTTGTCGTGGTAAAGTTCATGCGGCGGCGCTTCCGCACTCGATTCGTAGCGGATGATCGTGATTTTCTTTTTCGTGGAAATTTCCTCTAACTCCTGATCCGACAAGTTGGTCACCCCTTGCAGGCCCATGAAAATTTTTCCGGAAAGGTCCATTCGTGTTTCCCGCAGAAAGCGCATTACCTGATTGCCATAACCGCTGTGCAGGTTCAGCAAAATAACTTTCTGATTCGGGTCAGAGAGCGCGCGCGTGAGGTTGCGATCCAAGGCATCGCGTACGGATTGCGGCACTTCGTTGTTGTTGCGGTAGTCTGACTGGCGCAGTTTGATGAGCGTATCACAGCTCATGCGTTCCTGTTCGATGACATGCTGAAAGCGGTGGTGCAGCAGGTAATCGGTTTCTGTGATGTAGCCGATATGATTGGTACGCAGGACGTTTTTAATGAATTTTACAAGGTAATCCGGCTGAGGGTCGTTGGGGTCGAGGAAAATCGCGTTGGTACCAAATTCCAGTTGATTCTGGTCAGCGCTCAGGGCAATTACAGGCAGTTTATCTTTGATAAAAGGCGCAGCATGCCGGATGTGACGCCCCCAGGTATTATCCACAACCAACAATGTAGCCGGATTATTGCCAATATCCTGATACAGGCATGCAATCGTATCTTCCTTAAAATCGCATTGATAGGCTTTCAGGCGCAGTTGAACGCCGTAGTTGCGTTCGTTCAGCCGGTCAATATAAGCCTGCAACGCTGCAATATGCAACGAGTCGGCCCAGGAACTGGCGCGCGCTTTGGCTGTATCGGTGTAATTAAATCCGACAAAAGCAATTTCACGGACAGGAACAGTGGCCGGAGATATGTTCTGACAGGCAAAAAAAGCGCAAAAAGCGCCGAAGGCAACAAGCAGGATGAGAAGACGCATGACTGTAAAACATCTGGTAAGAATTTATACGAGGTTTTCCCGGGTGGCCTGAAAAGATGCCTTTTTGAGCCAGTGAGGGAATTTTAAACGACCTCTAAGGCTGGCAAACGTAGGTACTTTGTATGGTTTGGGTTTTTAATTGGAACATTTTTTATTGCCGAAGGCGTCAGCGCAGGTAAGAAATATCAAGGCTTTCGATATAGGTATTAAAATTCAGGATTTCAGTTATATGGAATCTTGGCGTGTGTTCGGCGCAAACCTAATTCCGAACACACGTTTAACACAATCAACCAAACAATCATGCTAATGCACAAATCTTTGCTGGCAGGTTTTTTTACAGCCTGCTACTTCGTTCTGTCGGCACAGACACCCGGTTATCTGGGAAAAAAGTTATCTGTTCAAGCCGAAATCAACAGTTTTTTTACAAGAAAAGGCCCCACAGCCAACAACAATGGCGAAAATGGCTGGTATAGCGATCAGGAAACGCCGGGCGCTATTGGCATGAATTGGCGGGCCGGACTCAGCGTCGGTTACGTCATCTCGCGCAGGCACCAGTTGTACGTGAGCGGCGATTACCTCCGCACCGGTATTATCCACTACGCTTATGCGCCCTACCAAATCCCGTTCAGTGACCCAGAACTGGCCGAATACAGCGTTTTTCACGAAGCATCCGGGTATAGCGGGGCGATTGGCGTGCGTTTTTTCAAAACCCAAGCCGGCGCTTTGGCGCCGATGGGTTTTTACAATGGTCTGGCCCTCCAGGCCACCAGACTGAACGCCAATATTACCCGCAAGGCGCTTCAGTCGGGCGAAGTAAGCGCAACGCCTTTTGGCATTGAAAACGCCTCGGCGCTGTCCCTGGCCGCCAATTATGAAATTGGTTCAAACATCATCATTCGCGACAAGGTCTTGCTGACGCTGGGCGCCCGGTTGAACATTCCATTGCGCCTCCGAAAACTGGATTTATTCGACGAATCGTCTGCGGAAGTTACCGGCGATTATCTTGCTGACAACAAGACCTTGTTCGAGCGCGCGGCCATTACGCGCATGGCATATTTATCGGTGTTCAGCATCCACGTAGGAGTCGGTTTGCTGGCCCACTAATTCATCTCCATAACAACCGGATTGCGGCACAACCATCCTCGATGACGCAGCCGGCATTCACCATATTTATTATGAAAACCATTTTCATTTTGGCGCTCATGCTGGGATTCACCAGCGTTTTTGCGCAAAATTTCGATAACTACACGCCGCTGACTTGCAGCGGTAAAATTCCGGATGAATTCACGACGCCATCCACCAAAAAATACAAATCCGAAATCAAAAAACTGGAAAAGAATAAGATCAAAAAACGCGAACGCCGCGAACGGGAACAGTTTGCCCTGGAATCGAGCTTCGTGATTGACGACCTGCTGCAAAGCGGCCTTGTGTTGTTCGGCGATCCGATCAGCGCCTACCTCAATGAAGTAGCGGCCAGGGTTGTTGCCGCCGACCCGTCCTTCAAAAAAAAGGTCAGTATCTACGCCCTGCGATCTACGGCAGTGAATGCCTTTGCGACTGACCGGGGCACGATTTTCGTGACGTTGGGCTTGCTGGCGCAACTGGAAAATGAAGCGCAACTGGCTTATATCCTTTCTCATGAAATGACCCACGTCCAGGAAGGCCACGCGCTGAACCTGTTTCTGGAAGCCAAGGAAATTCGTCGAAATGCCGACAAGGTAGCCGTGTATGGCAAATCCAAATTTGATGAAAAACTGCTGTCGAAAAACCGCTATTCCAAGCAACTCGAAAGTGAGGCCGACAACAAAGGTCTGGAGCGCTTCCTGCGTACAGGCTATACCACCGACGACCTGGCTTCGGTATTTGACGTGCTTGAATACGCTTACCTGCCCTTCGACGAAATTGTCTTTGAACGCAATTTCTTCGAAAGCGGCACTTACCATTTGCCAGATGATTACTGGCTGAAAGACGTGGCAGCCATTGGCAGTTATCGCCAACAGCAGGATTCGCTCAAGAGCACGCACCCTGACGTGTCCAAACGCCGCGAGGAAATGGTTTCCCGCCTGAAGCAATCCGCCAAAAGTGGAGGCACAAAATTTCTGGTGTCCGAAGAGCGATTCAATCAGGCGCGTAAAATGGCCCGGTTTGAACTGCCCGATATGTTCCTGCACAAATCACTGACTGCAGAGGCGATTTACATTGCTCACCTGTTGTTGCAAGAGTACCCGGACAATGCCTATTTGCAGAAATGTGTTGCCAAAGCCCTGTACCTCCAGGCCAAATACAAAAATGATCGCGACTATACGCTGCGATCCAGCTGGGCCGAGACCGAAGGCGAATCTCAACGCGTGCAATTTATCATGGATACCATTTCGGCCAGGGAAAATACCGTCCTCGGATTGCGTTATGCCTGGCAGCAACACCTCCGGCATCCTGACGACAAGGAATTGACCGCCATGACTAAAGACCTGTTTGTTGAATTAGGTCAATACAGCGCCAGCCTTTCAGATTTTTCGGAAAATGCAGTAACCGCCGCGCCGGCCGAACAGCCAGAAAAGGAAGAAAAAGAGGTGAAAAAAACCGAGAAAAAGCGAAGTAAATACGATAAGATCAAAGAAACCAGGAAAAAAACCGAAACGGAAACCAATGGCTGGAGAACGGCTTTTGAAGACTTCAAGCATAGCGACGACTTCAAGACGGCATTTGACGAAGGCCAAAAAATATACGCAAAAAATAAACAACACGCCGATTACCTGGCCTCGAAAAAAGGCGTAGCCGAAACCAGAAAACGCCTGCGAGACATTTCCAAACACGGCTACCGACTCGGGGTTAACAAGGTTTTGGTGGTCAACCCGTTTTACCTGAAACTCGATGCCCGCAAGGAAAATGCCATTCAATACATACAGTCTGAAAGCGGTCAGGTGCGTTTGAGCGATATCATCGGCGACGTTGCCAAAAAGGCTGAATTGAAAATCACGCAATTGGACGTAGCGGCCCTGAATGAAGGACAGGCCGATAAATTCAATGACATCCGTGTACTGAACGAATGGTTTTCAGAACAGTTGGCCTACGATAAACTGCCCGTGACACAGGGCGTCAACCAGGCACAGGTCAATGCCGTTGCCGATAAATACGGCGTAGATCATGTGCTGTACACAGGCGTCATTTCCCTGCGAGAAAAGAAGAAAGGAGCCATATTCTCTTTTGCCCTGGGCGTCTTGTATCCGCCGCTGTTGCCCTTGGCTATTTACAGCGCCGCCCGCCCGGATTATGACATGCTGTACTACGCCGTGGTGTTCAATGTCAAGGAAGGTACTTTTCAGACCATCAAGTACGACTACTTCAACCTGCGCGATTCGGACACCTTGCTGAAATCGCATTATTACGATACTTTCCTGCAAATCAAGGCAAAGCCTGCAAAGCGATAGGTTGTTGAATTGGTTATTTGTGGAATTGGTTTTTTGGTTATCTGTTGAATTGGTTATTTGTTGCCGTTCTTCACTTCGTTCAGAATGACGACATGATTAACATAACCAAATAACCAACTCCACAAATAATCAAATCCACAAATAACCAATTCCACAAATAACCAACATAAAGTGTTGATAATCAAAATAAAACAGCATTTATTTTTAAAAATAAAATGATAAATAGAAAAAAATGACATTGCACGGGGCGTCGTAAGGCCGGACTTTTGTCTCATCAATCAAAAACAAGTATTGGTTTATGAAAAAGTTCAGCCTGCTTCTGTGTTCCTTTTGGATATTCCTGAGCGCCATTGTGGCTCAGACCAATCAAAAAGTCACTTACCCCAACCCGCCCAATGCCTTTAGGTCATCAGGCTTATTTGTTCGCGCCACCAGCGATGGTGGTTACATCCTGACAGGCAATGTCATTGGAGGTAATACCAACAATACATCCGAGTTAACCAGACTCCTCAAAGTTGATGCTAATCTACAGGTACAGTGGGATCAGGTTTATTTTGGCAATCCGGCTACAGGTGGAGGTCTTACCCAGACCGTCAGTGCTGCATTGCCCCTGTCTGATGGCGGTTATGCGCTGGCAGCCCGCAACGACTCTACACTCAACGAATTTTTAAGGTTAAATGCCAACGGCGATGTGTTATGGGGCAAAGACCTCATTCCCGGCTCGCGCAGTGTAGAGTTATTGGGTATTGCGCCCAATGGCAATTACCTGATCGTAGCACAGGCCTTTAATGGTTCAGTTACGCTGTTTCAGGTTGATGACATGGGAAATATTGACCTTCAAGCCATCAATGTCATGTCGGGAACGGCTGGCAATTTTATCCGCTCTTTCTTATTGGCCAACGGCGATGTTTTGATCCGCAACAGCGCGGGAGCAATGCGTCGTATGACCGCTAATGGAACAGCATTATGGACGGTTACACCAGCAGCGGGGATTCAAAACAGCGTCGCTCCACTACCCGACGGCGGCTTCTGGGCGCTGGGTAATTATACGGTCAACGGTACTATCGCTTATCGCTTTGACCAGTCGGGTAACGTCATTGAGCAGACGCTTCCTGGTACTGTTTTGCCCTCATTGGTACCGCATAATATCACGATTGCTTCAAATGGCGCATTGTTAGTGAGCGGTCTGACCCAAACTGACAGGGCATTTGTAGCGCAACTCAATACCGCTCATACAGCCATTGAATGGTCGGCGCAGACACCTGCAGACGCCGAAGGATATCTCCTGGATCTGAATGCCATCCCGACCACTGATGGTTGGGCTATTGGTGCTTCCACTACGAATAATGGACAACTGGGTGTGCTGCGCGTGAGCGAAAATTCAGGTACTTTGGTGAATATCGTCAAGGGCCGACTCGCCAAAGATGACAATGAAAACTGTCAGGTTGATACCGGCGAGCCGGGTTTGCCGCAAACTCAAATTA
>JADZBJ010000118.1 GCA_020852155.1 Saprospiraceae bacterium
GATTGGTCAAGGATTACGAGGTCAAAACGGAGCATAGCGTTGGCTTTATTCATGTGGCCATGATCCGAATCATGCTCCGAAGAATAAAACCACATGTCAAAAAATCATAATTTTAAACAACCTCTTAAATCCTGGTATGTTTTTTACCGTAAAGACCTGATCTTGAAAACCAATACGATTCCGGCCAGGACAAAAGTGATGGAATTAGCCAGGATAATCGGCTGGCTGTTCGTCATCAACCCGTAGATAAGCCAGAAACCGATGCCCGTTACAAACAGGGCATACATAGGCAAAGAGATGCCGCTCGTGTCGCGGGTGCGAATGGTTTTTAGTACCTGAGGCACAAAACTGAATGTCGTGAGCACCGCAGCGACATTCCCAATAACAGTTGACCACTCCATGTATGTGAGGATTGTTAGTGGTTATTTGTGGAGTTGTGAATTGGTTATTTGTGGAGGTGGTTATTTGTTTAATTGGGGATTTGGTTATTTGTTAATCTGATTTGGGAAATTGGAATTGAAAACTTATCATTCAACTTCTTCAACTTTCAACCATTTCAACTTTCAACAAATAACCAAATCCCCAAATAACCAATCAAACAAATAACCAGTCAAACATCCTATTTCCCGATAAACTGCGGTTTGCGTTTTTCCAGGAAAGCCGCTACCCCTTCGCGATAGTCGTGCGTATCACCGGCGATAGACTGGTACTCGTCTTCCAGGGCCAGCTGTTGATCAAAGTCATGGTCAAATGCGGCCTGCATGGCCTTTTTGGTGAGGGCAAGCGCCCGAGTCGGCATTTGAGCCAGCGTTGCAGCCAGTTGAAAACTGTCGGCAGCGAATGTTTCATCGGGAAATACTTTCCAGATCATGCCCATATCGCAGGCTGATTGAGCGCTGATTTTATCGGATAACATAGCCAGCGCCATGGCGCGTTGAAGCCCAACGAGGCGGGGCAGCGTCCAGGTGCCACCGGAATCTGGAATCAGGCCAATTTTGGAAAAAGCCTGTGTAAACGACGCCGATGCAGCAGCCACAACAATATCGCAGGCCAGGGCGATGTTAGCGCCAGCGCCAGCAGCCACGCCATTGACGGCTGCGACAACAGGTTTGTCCAGCATCTTGATTTTTTGCACCATCGGGTTGTAGCCGGTGGAAATAATTTCCTTGAGCGATGGCCCCTGTGGCGCGATAACTTCCTGTAAATCTTCGCCGGCACAGAATGCGCGACCGTTGCCAGTCAGGTAAACAGCCCGAATCTGATCGTCGTCGCGGCATTGATCGAGCGCCGACAGGATTTCCATACGCATGTCATGGTGCATGGAATTGAAAACCTCCGGCCGGTTAAACGTAATACGGGCTACGCCCTGTTGAATGTCAAACTGAATGAATTGCATGGATAAATCTGGTAAAAGAGTGTTCGCCTGATATCGGTCATTTAAGATGCTGATCAACATCCCCGAATATACGCAAAGGAACAGGCTCAAAATATTAGAAAATTCGCCACAAAACTGGACTTTTGCAGCGATTTTCCACAATACGTTACCTGTCCAAAATCCGGCACGCAAAATTACCCAATTTCGCTGCTTTCCAGCATTTTCAAATGGCGTATGAATATGCAATATAAAACGGTTGAAAATGAACATGAAGTCCGCCAAATACTGGCGCTTCAAGCCTTGAATCATGTATCCAATCTCGGTGCGGATGTGCAAAAAGATCAAGGATTCGTCACGGTAAAGCACGATTTCGATATGCTGTGGGCCATGAATCAAATGGCGCCTTCCATTATTGCTGTTCAGGATGGCCAACTGGCTGGCTACTGCCTCATGATGTCACGCGCTTTTGACCACAGTATTCCGGTGCTGATTCCGATGTTTGAAATGCTGGATCGGCTGGAATGGAAAGGCAAGCCGCTGGTTGACCAGTCGTGGTTTGTGATCGGGCAAGTGTGTGTGGCCAGGGAATTCCGCGGAATGGGCATTTTCGATGGACTTTATCAGCATATCAGGGAACAATATGCCAATGAATACGATATGGTTATCACTGAAGTGGCCTGGCGCAACGAGCGCTCCATGCACGCGCACAAGCGAGTAGGTTTCGAGGTTTTGCACAGTTATCAGGACAGTGTGACCAATGAAAACTGGGCTGTGGTGATTTGGGACTGGAAAAAACAGTCGTAGTCGGGCTACTTTTTCACCACGACAAACTCTACCCGCCTGTTTTCGGCCCGCCCCTCATCGGTTTCATTGGTGGCCACAGGATCACGCTCACCCTCACCTCGATAACGCAATCGTTTTTTGGCAATTTTTTGTTGCATCAGGAATTTGGCGACAGCCTCGGCGCGGCGATAAGACAGCACCAGGTTGTAACCATCGTCGCCATATGAATCCGTATGACCAACAATCTCGATGCTCATGCCCGGATTATCCTGCATGATTTTCAGCAGTTTATTCAATTCCACATACGAGCGGGGCATGAGTTCGTCTTTGTCAAACTCAAAATAAATATTCTTCAGGCGTATTCGCGCGCCAGGCTCCAGTTTTTGCCGGGTCAGGTCGTCGGGCTTGACAGGCACGGCCAGAAACGGTGGTATTTTTTTCACCAAAACATCATCAATATAGTAATAGGCATAATTAAACCCGTCGTCGCGCCGGGGCTGTGTCATGGTGCGTTCATCGTCCTGAAAATTGCCAATCAGCAGGTATTCCGCTTCATATTTGGCCTGAAACTGCCCACTGACCTTGACCCATTGCCCTGGTTTGGCGGGTTGAATCAAGTCGGGCGCTGACACTTGTGCCTCGCGGATTAATACCTCATCGGTGGTGCGCTTGATTTCACTCACGCTGAAGTACGCGCCGAGGTTATTCATCAACAGGGATTTTTCCAGGGGCGTTGTCCAGAATTCTACATAATACCACTGCCCTTCTACGAGCGGTTCGGACAGTTGAATTTCGATGTATTCGCGGCAATGCGGCTTGCCATTCGTGCAGCCAAACAGTGTGAGGCCCGCCAGGCATTTGCCTGTTCGCGGTTTTTGTGCGCCAAAACCTTTTTCGGCCCAGTCTTGCGGCACGTGCACGTCCGGCCCGTAAATGTCCGGGCTGGCTGTGGTGGCGCTGCTCCAGTATTTTACGACCTGACCGAAGTAAGAGCCTTTATACGACCAGCCGACGGGCGCATTGGCAAATTTTTCAAAACCGGGATTGGGGACAATATTGGCCGACTGGCGCACGGGAGCGCCGGTTTTCTGCGCCAGGAGCCATCCACTGAAAAGCAGCAATAGACAGCAGCACCAAAGGCGCATCTTTCCAGTGTCCCTGAGATGGAAATGGAATGTGAGAACAGCTTTCATGCCCGAAAGGTCGGGCATTTCAGCGTGCGATAGCGTATAAATCAACGAAAAATCAGGCTTCGTCGGCCTCTTCCTCGTAGGCAGGCATTTCACCGCCCGTCATGGCTGCGCCCAGGGCAGTAATGGCGCGTTCGCTGGCTAACTGTTCAGCGCTTTTCTTGTTAAAATCGTCAGCCGTACCGTATTTCACGCCATCCACGAACACTGCGACCTTGAATTTGTCGCGTTTTTCGCTTTTGTACTTGGCCACGACACGGTATTCAATCGAGCGGCCATTTTTCTGGCACCACTCTAACAACTGACTCTTGAAGTTGTCGTCGTAAGCCTCCAGTTCGTGAATATCGAGGTATTTGCGCAAGATGCGCTGGATGACATAATGCTTCGTTTTTTCGTAGCCGACTTCGATATAAACGGCGCCGACCAGCGCTTCGAGGGCATTGCCCAGCATGGATTTAGACAGTCGGGTCTGGTTATAACTCGCCAGAAACATATCCAGGCCCATGCGGTCGGCAATCTCGTCCAGCGAATTGCGCTTGACGATTTTGGAGCGCATTTTAGTCAAAAAGCCCTCATCCGAGTTGGGGTATTTTTTGAACAAATACTCACCGACAATGGTACTCAACACGGCGTCGCCCAGGAATTCCAGGCGCTCGTTGTTGGAAATGGCATAGTCGCGCGCAGTGACTGTGCTTTTGTGAAAAAAAGCCAGTTTGAACAAATCCAGGTGAGCCGGAACGAATCCGACAAGCGCGCGCATCCGTCGTGCCAACTCGCGATCAGGATGGAAATAATAATTGTAAAATTGCCTTACAAAACGCACAAAATCAATGATTTAATCGAAGGTCATTTTACACGGGCATCCAGGCGCCTGTGAAAAAAATCAGCGCCTGGATGCCTGCTAAAACGATATTACGGTTTTTTAAAAATAATGGAAGTGTTGTGACCTCCAAATCCGAACGTATTGGTCATAGCCGCGCGAATATCGCGTTGCTGGGCCTTATTGAATGTCAGGTTTAATTTTGTATCTACCTCTGGATCATCCGTGAAGTGGTTGATGGTCGGCGGTACAAATCCATGTTGCATAGCCAAAACGCAAGCCACCGCTTCGACAGCACCAGCAGCGCCGAGCAGGTGACCTGTCATGCTTTTGGTGGAAGAAATATTCAGATCGTAGGCTGCGTCGCCATATACTGCTTTGATGGCTTTCAACTCCGCTACGTCGCCCAGTGGCGTACTGGTGCCGTGTGTGTTGAGGTAGTCAATATCAGCAGGTTTCATATTAGCGTCTTGAAACGCCAGATTCATCACATTGATAACGCCGATACCTTCAGGGTGCGGCGCTGAAATGTGGTATGCATCGTTGGTCATCGCGCCGCCCATGTATTCAGCATAAATTTTAGCGCCACGACGCACGGCATGCTCGTATTCTTCGAGGATCAACCCGCCGCTACCTTCGCCCAACACAAAGCCGTCGCGTTCTTTATCGTACGGTCGCGACGCCGTTTTCGGGTCGTCATTGCGCTCGCTCATGGCTTTCATGTTCGTAAAACCGCCAACTGCCGTACGGGCAATGGTGGCTTCAGAGCCGCCTGTCACGATAATATCGGCTTTCCCGAGGCGGATGTAGTCAGCAGCATTAATGATCGCATGGGATGACGAAGCGCAGGCCGACACGGTGGCATAGTTAATGCCCATAAAGCCATACTTGATGCTAATCATACCTGCACCCATGTTGCTGATCATTTTCGGAATCAGGAACGGGTTGTGGCGCGGTGTGCCGTCGCCTTTGGTGAATTCTTCTACTTCCTTTTCCAGCGTCCACAAACCGCCAATACCGCTGGCCCAAATAACGCCAACGCGTTGCTTGTTAATTTTTTCCAGATCAAGACCTGAATCCTGAATGGCTTCAGCGGCGGTGGCTATCGCAAACTGTGTGAAACGGTCCACACGACGCACCTCGCGCTTGTCAATGAAATCTTCCGGATTGAAATTTTTGACCTCGCAGGCAAAACGGGTTTTAAACAAAGTCGCATCAAACTGCGTAATCGGGCCTGCCCCGCTTTCACCGTTTTTCAAACCTTCGAGGAATTCAGGAACAGTGTTTCCGATGGGGGTCAAAGCGCCAATGCCTGTGACAACTACTCTTTTCATTTTTATTGTTAAAAAGTTAGGAGCGCAAAAGTAAAAAAGTTGCGGTTAGTGCGTACACCCGGATTTTCATATTCCTGAAAGGGCGTTTATGCAGGCCACCGGAACAACAAAAATATTCCCGCTAACATGATAATCTTGACCAGCGCCGAAGCTTGTGTATAGACTTTTTTGCTCTTTGCAAAAAAGAGCAATGTTGTCGTCATCACAGCAGGTAACAACAATAAACCCACTCCTGTTGCAAGTTGCGCCTGACTGACGGAATCTGTCTGATGCCAAAACAGCAACAACAAGGCAATTAATACACTGACAGTAAATCCGGTAAACGCAGCCGGTTTTTGAGCATATCGCGTACCCTTACTGACTGCTAAAGTCATGCAACCACAGGCGGCATCACCGTGAAAATCTTCCAGGTCTTTGATCTGTTCACGCAGTAAATTGGTCACAAAAGCAAACAAGGCATACAACCAAACGACGCCCGTCGCCTCGGAAATAACGCCCGGTTGCACAAATGAAGTTATCCATATCGGTCGGTCTTCGGGCAACAACACCAATAAAGGCACCAAACCGCACAAAACCGAAACCAGAAGATTCCCGACAACAGCCGTGCATTTCATCTGCCAGGCATACAAAAACAACAGAAACGACACGCCCGGAAATACCCACAATGGCCAGCGATTGGCCGGCAACAGATCAATATACAATAAAAATGCCAGTGAATGCGCCGCAACCACCACCAGCGCATAGGCAACCAGCGCCGAACCGGCCGGCAGGTATTTACCCCATACAACCCGACGCGGCTTGTTCATCGCATCCATCGAACGGTCGTAGTAATCATTCAGGATATAACCGCCCAGGGTCACTAAAACCGTCGCTGCAACCATCAGTCCAAATGTCCGCTCGCTCATCACCGGAATACCTCCGGCCTTGAGTAAAGCAGGCCTCAGCACTACCCAGTACGGAACTGCCTGCGTCAGGAAAACCATGACGAGGTTCGGCAACCGAAACATCCTGATAAATGCAAACAGGGCTGACAATAGTGAATGAGTGAGTGGGTGAATGAGCGAATGAGTGAATGAGTGAATGTTTTTTTCCTAAAAATCCAGACTAATCCTATAAAATTAATCCTGAAAATCCTCAAATCCAGTAAATCCTGATCAAAGTCCTATTCCTTCCAGTCTATTTCCAATGACAAACTGCTTCATTTCCATTTCCAGGTGGCCAAAGTCGCGTTTTTTATAATGTCCAGCCAAAACGCCGTCTCTTAACATAAAAATTTCATCGCAGGTATCGTTCAGTGTCGAGAAGATATGCGATGAAATCAGCACCGTTTTGTTTTGCGCTTTCAGGCGGTGGATGATTTCTGTAATCATGATATTACTGTGAATATCCACGCCATTGAACGGTTCATCCAGAATAAACACCTCATTTTTTTGCAGCAAAATACCCAGCAGCGCCAGTTTTTTCTTCATGCCGGTTGAGTAAGTCTCCGCGTATTCGTTCAACGGCAGGTCAAAGATATTTTTTTCTTCATATTTATCCACGTCAATACCTCGTGCAACGGTAAGCAGTTTGAGGTATTCCCCGCCTGTCATGCGTGAAAAAAAATAGGGACTGGTGGGTAAAAAGCCCAGTATATCCTTGAGGACAGCTACATCAGTCCTGATTTCACCTTCATCAAATGAATTCAAACCGGCCAGACAGGTAAACAAGGTCGTTTTGCCAGCGCCGTTTTCACCGACGATACCATAGACTTTTCCGCGCTCAAATTGCAGGTTAATCTGCCTGAGCACTTGCTTTTTACCATAAGACTTGGAAAGGCTTTTGATTTCGATCATCCTGCCAAGGGTTTTATTTGTCGGCGAGCCTGTTTCCAGAACATCCAGATCACCAGCAAAATCAAGGGCGGAAAAGTAAAACAAAGTGCCAACAGGATAACCTGAGGCAGTGTAATTTCTCCGGGAAACGCAGCATATTTAGCCAACACAATGGCTGACAGGAATAAATAACCCATTACTTGTATCGCCAAGGGTATCCACCAGTTTTCAGTAGCCCACATACCCAGCACCAGGGCCAGTGGCATAGTCAATACCGAAGCGCACAGCACCGACAACCATATTTTATGGCGTAAAAAAGCATCCGTTTTTTGCGAATACAACCACACGAAAAACCGGCTCTCCGGCTTTAAATAGTAGGTAAAAAAGGTAAAAAACAGCAATATCTGCGCAAAATAACCCAATCCGGCATTGCCGGTTTCAAATGTCTTGTACACCAGAAAACCAGCCAGCGCCATGATCATAACAGAACGCCTGAAACCAACGATAAACTCAAAAGGCCAATGAAAATACGGCGTTGGGACAACCCATTGCCCACCCTGATTCATACGCACCAGGGCCAGCACGACCACCGTCAGCATGAAGGCCAGGACTGGCAACCAATGCCCCGTCAAAACCAGCACGAGCGCAAAAGGCAAACCCGCCAGCGCATTCTCGGTGAGCCGAATTCGCCTGAAAGCCGATTCGGTAAAAGTATTTTTCAGGAAATCGCTTCGCTCGCGCTCACTCAGTTTTAAAACAAAACTCAGGGCCAGCACAGCATATACCCAGCCCGCATAAGCCGCCGGAACTTTATAAAACAACAAACCCGACAAGGCTGCAAAAACACCTGCCATACCCAGATAACCCCACACACGACCAATACCAAGATCGTCGGTTAACCAGCGTTCAAACATTCGTCGCTGTAAATCAAAGTAGGTCTGGATTTGCAAAAGATTTCGATTAGATCCGATTATGTCCGATTGATTCGATTGATCCGATTGATCCGATTGCCCGTCGTAGAGCAGGTGGATTGATTTGATTGATCCGATTACCCGTCGTAGATTAGATGGAACGCGGATAACACACGGATTTTCTTAGTGTTTCTTAGTGTCCCTCAGTGCCTTCGTGGTGAAAAATCGAATCAATCGGATTTAATCGAATCAATCGAACCAATCGAATCATTCCTCCCACTTGCGCAGTTGTTTGAGTAGGGCGGCAAAATCCTTGGGTAGTTCAGTTTTGAATTCCAGGCGTTCGCCGGTCGTTGGTTGATCGAGTCGGAGGCGCATGGAATGCAGGCTGGTACGTTCCATGAGCGGGCGTTCTTCATCGCTGAATTTCCCGCTTTTGAAGGATTTGCCTTTTATTTCAGACAGGAAAAATTTGTCGCGACGGCCGTACAGCGCATCTACAGCCAGCGGGTAGCCGATGCTTTGAAAATGCACCCGAATCTGGTGCGTACGGCCTGTTTTGATCAAGACTTCTGTCAAGGTAAAACGTTTGAAACGCTCCGACGCCCGGTAAAATGTCAGGGAGGGTTTACCTTTCGTCGAGATGGTCATTTTGCCCGGTATCGCCGGGTGTTCGCCGATAGGCTTGTCTATCTCGCCTTCGTCGTGATGCAAAACGCCATCTACCAGCGCCAGGTAGAATTTATCGGCCGTATGATGTTCAAATTGCATGGAAAGACTTCGGTGCGCCGCTTCATTTCTGGCAAAACAAAGGATGCCGCTCGTTTCGCGGTCCAATCGGTGTACCGTCATCACTTGCCCGTATCGGCGCTGTAATTCGCCGAGCAAACTGGGTTGCAGACCTTGTCGGTCAGGAATCGTCAACAGACCTGCAGGTTTATCTACTACCAGCAAGTCATCGTCTTCGTAAATCAGTTGGAAAGACATAGCATTCAATACAAGCGGTTTTGAGACAAAAAAAAAGCGGCAGCCGTTCATTGCAAACGGCTACCGCGTCATCAAAACACGCTTCATTTAGCACAAAGGTAATCCAAAAAATTACGTGTGCAAACACCAAAGTATTTTTTTTGATTTTTTTTTCAACGGGAACTAATGGCAACCGTTTTTGTTTCGGGTAGCGGTACTTTTGCCCTGATTTGGACATTGAAATGAACGATATGCAATTTGAACCGAAAGATGTTTTTCGGAAACTAGAGTTTGACAAAATCCTTGACCTGCTCGAAAAGGAAGCCCTCACGCCCATGGCGGCAGAGGTGCTGCGCGATATACGCCCTGAAACCAATTTCCAGAACATAGACCAGTGTCTGCGCGAAGTGCGCGAATTCAAACTGGCGCTGGAAAAAAACGACCGTTTCCCCATAGAAGGCTTCCCTGATGTGCGCCCCGACCTGAAAATGCTGGATATTGATGGCTATACCTTGCTATCCGAGTCGTTTCAAGGCATTTTAAGGCTGCTGCTCATCATGCGCGATGTGTTTAAATTTTTCGCATCCGGCGCTAAAAAAGAGATTTACCCCAAACTGTACGAACTCACCCGGCACCTGTCGTACGACGAAGGCCTGGCCAAGGCCATCATGGCCGTTTTTGATGAAAAAGGCGACATCCGGCCCGACGCATCGCCTGAATTACAGCGAATCCGTCGCGAAACGCAATCCAAAATGCGCGAACTGGACAGTCGTTTTCGTCAGGTCGTGCAGGAATATCGCAGCAAAGGCTGGCTGGCCGACTCACCTGAATCTTTCCGCAATGGCCGTCGGGTTTTGACCGTGCCTTCGGAGCATAAACGCAAAATCAGGGGTATTATCCACGATGAATCCGATACGGGCCGAACAGCCTTTATTGAGCCGGAAGCCATCATCGAAATCAACAATGACCTGTTTGATCTGGAGCAGGACGAGCGCCGCGAAATCTATCGCATCTTGCGCGAACTGAGCCAAACCATCCGCCCTTACAGCCCCGTGCTGAAGGCTTACTTCGAAGTGCTGGTCAAACTCGACATCATCCACGCCCGCGCACGATTGGCCCTGGCCATGAAGGGCAACATGCCGATTCTGAAGGAAAAACCTCAAATCTCAATCCGGCGCGGCTATCACCCTTTGCTCCTGCTTAAAAATAAAGCCCAGGGCAAAAAAACAGTCCCTTTTGAACTCCGGCTCAATTCCGAAAACCACATCCTCATCCTGAGCGGCCCCAATGCCGGCGGTAAATCGGTCGCGATGAAATCAGTGGGCCTGCTTCAGATGATGGTGCAATGCGGACTGCTAATTCCGGTGCATGAATTGAGTGAATTCGGCATTTTTCATCAAATTTTTGCCGACATCGGCGACCAGCAAAGCCTCGACGACGACCTGAGTACCTACTCGTCGCGCCTGCAAAATGCACGGGTTTTCCTGGAAAAAGCCACGCCAAAAACGCTGGTGCTCATTGATGAAATGGGCAGCGGCACCGACCCCAAACCGGGTGGCGCCATTGCGGAAGCCGTACTGCGACAATTGCATCGGAAAGGCGTTTTTGCCGTGATCACGACGCACTACTCCAACCTGAAAGTTTTTGCGTTCCGCAATCCGGGCATCCTGAATGGCAATATGCACTTCGACAAGGACACCCTTTCGCCGACCTACGAACTGAAAGTTGGCCGCCCCGGTAGTTCCTATGCCTTTGAAATTGCCGAAAAAAGCGGCCTGCCCCGCGACCTGATTCAGTACGCGCGCAACCGCACCGGTTCGGAAACCGCCGTGGATGATATCCTCATCGAATTGCAACGCGAAAAACAGGAACTGGAGGAAAAACTCCTGTCCATCTACGACAAGGAGCAAAACCTGGCCCGACTGATCAAAACCTACGACTCCATGCACCATGACCTGGAGGTGAAGCGCAAACGCCTGAAACTCGATCAAAAAGAGCACGAATTGCGGATCAGCGCCAACACCAGCCGGGAAGTAGAAAAAATCATCCGCCAACTTAAAGAGGAGAAAAACCTCGAAAAAGCACAGCAAGTCAGTCAACAGTTGCGTCAGGAACGCCAGGAAAAAGCCCAGGCTGTTGATGCCGTGAATGCAGAAGTGGTGCGCCTCGAAGAGAAAAATATCCCATCGGCAGCCAGCCGTCCGTTGGCCGAAGGCGACTATGTGCGTTTGCGCGCCGGTGGCGCTATTGGCCGAATTGAACAAATCAAGGGCCAGAAGGCCAGCGTGTTGATGGGCGGCATTACAGTACAGGCGCGATTGAGCGACCTGCAACCGGCTGCCGCACCCATCCAGCAGACGTCAAACATCAGTTTGACTGACGTTCAAAGAGCGGCTTCCTTCGATGCCAAGATTGACCTGCGCGGCATGGCCAAAGATGAAGCCATGCGGGTGCTCGAAAAGTTTGTGGATAATGCGCTGATGTCCGACGCCTCCTCCCTGCGTATCCTCCACGGGAAAGGTGATGGCATACTTCGAAAAGTTGTCCGCCAGAAACTGCGCGAATATGGCAGCAGCATCGGCAGCCTCTACCACCCGCCGCAAGACGACGGAGGCGACGGTGTCACAATTGTTGATTTGGTATAGTTCCGCCGAACCCCGGTCGGCGACTCTACGTTCGGCCTACGCTCGCACGCCGAACGGGGTTCGGCGGTACTTAGTGCTGCACGCCGAACGGGGTTCGGCGGTAC
>JADZBJ010000119.1 GCA_020852155.1 Saprospiraceae bacterium
ATCAAAAAATTCCTACAAATTCTAGTTTAAACATAGAATGTATTTCACAAGATGAAAATATTAACTTAGAAAGTTTCTTTATGCTTGACAATCAGGTCAAAGAACTACTACCATATATTGATATCAACAGTGACTCTGTTTCTAAATATATTTCACTTATCTCTCAAAGAGACAAATCACTTGCAGTTCTTCTAAATAAACTTGCTTCTGAATTTCAAGAAGATGATTTAATTGAAATGGCTAGTAGTATAGGAGGTGTTAAGGGCGCTATCCTACAATTAAGTGTTTGGTTAAAGATGAGTGCATCTGAAAATATCATAGCATTTTTAACAAACAATAATTATTTTAATAGTGCAGACATGGAATGTTTAAAAATAAAAACCCTTAAAGAATGCAATAATTCGCTCGATTCTTGGGGGAATTCAGAGGCCGATTTAATAATATCCACTGCTGAATCTCTATCTTCAAACAGAAGTTATTCAAGGTCTTTTTCACAAAAATATTTCAATAAACACTATGAACCAGAGACCTTTTTAATAAACCCAACTGGCCAAAGAGTACATAAGTCATCATCATTAAATCACAATTCAGAAAGTGAAGTTTATATTTACCCTAATCCTGCTGACGAAGTGGTTAATTTAATATATAACAACATAGATTTATTAAAAAACATATCTATTTATGATGCTACAGGTAAAGAGATTTTAAAAACGGACCAACCTGGATCAAATTTTAATTTAAATACAAAGTCATATCCTGATGGAGTATATTTTGTTGTCATCCATGGATTAACAACTACACCTAGGATAACTAGAGTAATAATTTCACATAAATTCTAGGCAAAAAAAATAAAAAATGTCCAACACGTCATCTCTTATAGACCTCTTGTGAAAGTCATTTGATATTGATTTCGAGATTGGAAATGGCGCAAAAAGGTTGAATCCAAGTCTAAATCTTCCGGTACTGTTTCGATATTTAGTTGAGAAAATCTTGAATCGTTTGATGATGCCAAGGCGTTTTCGACTTCGATTCGCACACGCGAGATGCCATCATATCTTTTTTCCTCTTGGGTCAAAGATTTGAGTTTAGAAGCCTTTAGGTATTGCTGGAACTAGAGCCTCTTAGTTCGACTTGCCTGTTATAACCCAAGAGAGAACTTTTCAGAGGGTGAGTAACATTCAGATCACGACAAATAAAATTTTATTCTCAAATTTTTCGAATAAATCCCTTTCCGGTTGTAAAAGATTAAAGCCGAACTTATTATGTGAATTTCTGATAGTTTTATTGCGTTTTTCAATAATACAAATTCAGTACTCCGGCCACTTGTCCTGGATTTTCAAAGTCTTTTCGATGATGTCGCGTACGCAGCCCATGCCCCCGGAAAGCGGTGAAACATAGTCGCAGATTTCCAGGATTTCCGGCACGGCATCGTAAGGGCAGGCTGAGAGCATCACGCGGCGCAGCACTGGCAGGTCGGGCAGGTCGTCGCCCATGTAGCATATTTCTGAAGCCAGCAGATTGGTACGATCCAGGAAAGATTGCAATACCGGCAGTTTCTCGCGCACGCCGGAATAGTATTCCTCGACGCCCAACTCTTCAAAACGCCGTTTTACGCCTTCTGATCGGCCTCCGGTGATGATGCCCACCGGAAAACCCGCCTGTAAAGCCCATTTCAAAACCTGTCCGTCCCGAACGTTCATCTGACGCAGCAGTTCACCGGCTTCGGTGACCAATACTTCATTGTTGGTGAAAACGCCATCCACATCAAAAACAAACCCGCGAATGGCTTTCATTTTATCAAAAACATGCACCAACTCCAGTGAGTGGGGCGAAGTATGTTGCAGCCCTGCCAACTGACCTTCTGTGATATAAGGCAGGTCGCGCACCTCCAGTCCGGGCTGGTGAGGCGGCTTGTCATTGGCTGGTATCAGCGGTTGTTGGCTCTCCATTCGTACACCCATTTGGCTTGTATTTGCTCCAGATGTCCTTCGCTGGATTGCTCGCGCGTACCTTCGAAATTCGGTATTTCAAGAATCCACTGCAACAGGTCTGTAAAGCGAATACGGTAAATTTTTCCTTCATCAAAGTCCTCGCCAAAGCGGTCATAGAGTGCCATGGCAATATCTTCGTGGTCTTCCCATTGAATGGGCAAATTGTCAAAATCCTGAAAAGGCATGTGTATTGAAGTTAAAAAATGGGGCAAACTTTAATGCCCTTGATGGGCGGCACGGGCAAAGTTCGATAAATGACAGCAATTTCAAAACCTCCGCGTCGCGCCGAGGCTGTTTGCAGGCTTGAAAAATTGACATCATAACTGACTCCAGCCTGCCATTCATTGTATTCAAAGAAAATAGCCGGAATTATGGCGTCTTCATGTCGGTAAGCCAGGGTCGCTTGTATGGCCATATCGTTGCCGATTTCGCGGGCCAGCCAGAATTTTCCGCCGCCACCCACGACGATTTCCTGCGCGCCGCCCATTTGCTGAAAAGTAGCAAATGCCAGGGCATCAAAAAATTGCTGCAACTCAACGAGGCCGGTAGCGGTAGCCGCCCAACGCACAGGCAATGGATTGTTGGCATTTTTAACAAAGGAAATGTCCGGTCGGTTCAAGTGAAACGCGCCTACGCCTACGTCAAAGCGATCACGGTGGTCAGGATTTTCCAGGTGCCAGTTGACGCCCGCTGAAAGTAAAGCCACCAGGTTGCTGCGGTCGCCCATGCGTTCGCGTGTATCGCGATTGGGATCGTATTGATCGCCATCCCATTGATTTTGGAAAGACAAAGCCGAAATATCAAATTTTCGCTGGGCAAAGCCCAGGCCAAAACCGGCCGAAATGGCCTGCCATTCGCCCAGCGCCTGCGAAACGCCGCTGCCAAGGTTCACCTGAGTCCAGGTTAATCCGGCATCGCCTGCACGGTCATGTTCTATTTGAATTGCAGGTGCAATCAGGGTGTTGCCGCGTTTGTAGGCTTTCCAGTCGTAGGCGGCAGCGTAGGTGCGGTATGGCACCGGAATACTTTGCCACTGACTGCGGTAATGTGTTGACAAGCGCCAGTTGCCCCTGAAAACACCGGCGAGCGCCGGATTTTGTCGGAGCGGGTTCAGGTTAAACTGAGAAAAATGCAAATCCTGCGCTGCCAAACGCAACGAGAACAGCACAAGCGCAAAGGCAGGGATTAATTTGTGCATGGTCGTAAAGGTAAGAAGAGGTTTAGTTTTCAAGTTGGCGCTTAACGCAGAATGAAAGAGGCTGTCTTTTAGGTTACAAATGCTGGCAAATTAACTTAGAGTGTGTTCGGGAATTGGATTTTGGCCTGCTCTCGAAAAATTTAATGCTGCTCGGCGTTAAAATTTTCGCCTTAGAACCCGGCTAAGGCTGCAAATTTTGCCTTGATCAAAATCAAATTTTCCCTCGTTCGGCACAAACCCAATTCCCGAACACACTCTTAACCGCTAATGACGCTAAAAACGCAAAGATTTGAATTTCAAAAACTTAGCGTTTTTAGCGTCATTAGCGGTTAATCATAAAAAGCACAGCATCGCTGCTTATGAGAAACCCTCTTTCAGACGACACTCATCGGATCAACGTAATGTCGCCTTCGAATTGCAACGATTGTCCGTTGATGAGTTCAATTTCAGCCCAATAGCCAAATACTGCCGGGTTAAGCGGTTTGCCCTTATGGTTGCCATCCCAGCCAAACTGCGGGTCGTTGGGCAGGAAGTTCAAACGCTGGAATACCATTTCTCCCCAACGATTAAAAATCTGGAATGATTTGACGCGCTTGACCTGTCCGATTTTTGCTGAAATATAAACGAGATCGTTGCCGCCTTTGCTGTGATCGGGCGTAAAAGCGTTCGGAATATAAATCAATGGCGTTTGATCTACTTCGATGGTTGTTCGGTCGGTCGCTGTACAGCCATTGACATCCACCAGCGTGACCGTATATGTCATGTTGCCCGTCGGATAAGCGATGGGTTTCATCAGTTCCGGAATGGTCAATTTGCCGATGGAGTCGAAGATCAAACCCTCCAATGGCGTCCAGATCAGGGTATCAATGGATGTGATCGGAAAACCCGACGGAATCAATGCCCTCAGATCCACGGTTTCACCCAACTGAATCTGGTGAAAAGGCTCCAGTTCGATGACCGGATTTGGCGCTTGTGTTAATGTGAGGTTTTCGGCATATTCACAGCCATTGGCATCTTGTACCACCAATGAATATGCGCCTCCGGAAAGGTTTTCAAACAATGTCTTGTCTAAAAATGTCTGTCCATTGTCAATCGAGTACAGGATGGGTTGTATACCGCCCTGAACATTGACAAATTCAATCTTCCCGTCATTGCCCTTGCAGGTAGCGTCGCTTTTTTGAGGTAAAATATCAACAGGCTTGTTGGTTTCCTCTTCAACATCAATGCCCAGCGTACGCGAACAGCCGTTTACGTTATTGGACAGTCGCAACTGATATGTTCCGGTATGGTCAACTACTGGCGTCAGGGAAGTAGCGCCACTGACAATATTCCCACCGCTGCTGGCCGTCCAGTTATATTGCGTATTGGCCGACGAGGATGTGGCTTGCAGGGTAATTTCAGTCACGGAGCAAGTCAGCAAATCCGCAGGAGCAATCACGGCTGTCGGGCGTAGCGTATCAACCGTCACGGCTGTAGCATCGGTTGAGGTGCAGCCGTTAATGGTGTTTGTGATTTGCAGGTTATACGTTCCGCCTGCGGTAGCCTGAACGGCAGGAGCGTTAACGCCACCTGTGATCACACCGCCATTAGCGGCTGTCCACAGGTACTGATAGTTTGCCCCTTGCGGATTGTTTTGTCCTGAAAGACTCACTTGCTGAACGATACAATTAATCAGGGCATCCGGGCCGGCATTAGCGCCCGGCGGCGTTCTGTTTTCAGTAACCATCACGCTGGTTTGCGCGGTGCATCCGTTGGCATTGTTAGTGACTTCCAACTGATAGGTGCCTCCTGTTCCTGTTGTGGCCTGTGCTGAAGCCTGACCCGTCAAGGTAGTGACGCCTGTGGGTGCGACCCAAGCATAGTCATAATTACCTGTTGCGGGCGTTACGACACTATTCAGGTTGGCGGTTGTATTGAGGCAGGTAATGATGTTGCTGGCATTGGCCGTAACGGCTGGTGGAACAAAATCACCGTTTACCGTGGCGCTGGCTATTTTTTTACAACTATTAGCATCCGTCACTGTCACGGAATAACTGCCCTGACCGAGGTTGTTAATGTTTTGGGTGGTAGCGCCATTACTCCAAATATACGTATAACCTGAAGCGCCGCCACTGGCACCCAGTTGAATTGCGCCGCCCGTTGGATTCGCGCAATTGGCCATACCGGAACTTTGAGCCGTCGCGACGATGTCTGTTGGTTCGGAGAGCAATATTGTCTCAACATCCGTACAACCCGCAGCATCTATGAGCGTAACGGTGTAGGTGCCGGATGATAATGCAGACTGGGCCGGAACATCAGGCGGCAGGGCCACAGGGCCGCTCCATACGAAGTGGAAAGGCATTTGCCCGCCAGATACGCTGGTTTGTATAGCGCCTGTGCTCGCGCCAAAACAAGTGACTGGCACGCCAATGGCATTCATACTCAGGGTTGACGTCGTGACATTGGCCGGGCCTCCGACGGTTCCGACACACCCCCCACCGTCTGTGATGTTCAGCAGCTGATATTGACCGGTTTGGTTGATATTGAGGATGTATGGATTTTGGGTAATATTCGATACAACAGGTTGAATGTTTGTATTGATGCTGTATTGAAAATCAAACGGGCCGTTTCCTGAAAATTGAATCTGCATTTGGCCCGTGCCTCCCGGACAAATTTGCGGTGTAGAGGCAATTTGAGCGGTTGGTGGCGGATTGATACGCAACAAGGCGGTGGCAGTACTGCTGTTGTTACAGGCATCGGTGATGGTTACGGTATATGATGCGTCAGTGGCCGTCAGCGGTGCGTTGATGCCAGTCGTCGTAGCGCCAGAACTCCACAAGTAGGTAAATGGAGAAAGTCCGCCTGTGATGTGCGCATTCAGCGCGCTGACTCCCGGGCCGCACAAGGCGACAGTATCGGCAGTTGCCGCAAATGAGTTCGCATCGGTAATGATGATTGAGGTTTCAGGATTGAGGCATGAACACGGATTGTTGGGCCGGATGATGATGGTTTCATTGCCTTCTATTATGCCATCGTTGATAATCGTAATGGGATAAACAACCTTGTCCTGTCCGGCAGGAATGATAATGGATGCTGGCATTCCGGTATAATCCACGCCGTTGGTGGCCGTACCGCTAAGCAGGAAAGGCACATTCAGGGCATTGGTTGTATTGGTGCCGATGCGGTCGAATACCAGATTGACCTGACTGCAACCTTCATGCGCCATTTGATTTGTTTGATCGGTACTGATTTGCCAATCCACAGAAGCATTTCCTCCGGCATTAAACGAACCTGCGCGCAGGAAAACCGCCGAGTCCCAGTTGCCGTCGGCCACATCCGATATTTTCAGTTTGATGTGGTAGGTCTGGCACGGCACAACATTCACCGTGGCCTGCATTTTTTTTGTAAAACCGTCGTATTGAATTTCCGTGGTAGCGGGGCCGGTTGCTGCCGGAATTCCACAAAAATCAGGAAAATACGCCGGGTTATTGTTCATATTATGGGTGTACAGATTGGAATTCAGTATGTCATTGATCGTATTGATCGAAACAGGCTGAAGCGATGTCGGCACCAAAGCCAGGTTTTGCGACCCGACGATACCGGGGCCTGAAATGAAAAAACCAAACACGTCATTGAATTGCGATCCAACCCACTCACAGTATTCTTCCGAGGCAAAAACGTATTCAAAAACGATAGGGCTTTGCGTCGGCGTAAAATCGAATTCCAGCACACACCGGTCGTAAATGGTGCCGCCCGCCAGCATGGCCAGTTCGGAATCAAAAACTATTGAATTCAGGTTTGTTCCTCCATTGTGTCGGTTATTAGGTCCTAAAGCGATGTTCGTATTACCGGTGGCCATGATGATGCCGTTGTCAAAACCGATATTACTCAAACCGTTGCTGAAAGTGCCGATTTGAGTTGAGTCGCCACTGTAAGAGACATTGGCAATATCGAAGCAATCGCCACCGATCAGCACATCCCTGACCAAAGCCGTTGGCGTCATGCCGCGCTGCACCTGTAAATTGGTTACTTCTGACAGGTTGAGCGCCGGTTTTTCTTCCTGACAATCTATGCACGCCACGGATATCATTTGATGCGGATGTTGCGTGGATTCATCCCACGAGCAAGGGTATTTCAGGTAAAATGTCGTTTGGGCTGCCGGGGCTTTAAATTGCCAGGCATGCTGGTTTTGTACAAGTGGCTGTTGATCGTTGCCCCCAAAAACAGATGGCGTACAAAAGGGCATTTCAGGCGAAGCCGGTAATGCCAACTGATAGGTTCGGCCGGGTAACAGGTGGTTAACCTGAAAGGGATTCCATGTTCCGGACAGCACGATTTCGCTTCGGTTTTTTCGGGCGTCCAATTCAGGGATAAGTGGCGTTTGTGTCTGGGCGCTTGTTTCAAGAAAGGAAAAACAACAAGCCAGAATAGACAAGATGGTAGGTGGAGTGCAAGTGTTGTTCATAACACGTTGAAAGATGATTAAAAACGGCAGTAACAGATGTCCGAGGACAGCAGTTATTATAATTTCGTACCAGAACACGAGATTACGGCGGGAAAGACAACAGGAGAAGCCGTATTGCAAAGGATTAGGTGTTAATTGGAGCGACTGCAAAAGTATTTTTTTTTTTAATTGATCGCTTGAAAAATCAAAATTTAACGTGGGCAGCCAAGAGGTTGTTTAAATTTGAAGTTTACAAAAATGGCCGCATCGGGATCCTTCCCAATGCGGCCTCGTGGTTTTAACTTGTCAATATTAATCGCGGCTGCCCAGCAAACTCCAGAGCAGGTAAAGGAACTGCACCAAAGCAGCCAGCGCTGCTGAAACATAAGTCATGGCAGCCCATGTGAGGGCGTCTTTTGCGCCGTCGTACTCAGCGCCACGTGCGAATCCGCTTTCATCCAGCCAGGCCAAAGCGCGGCGGCTGGCGTCGAATTCGACAGGAAGCGTTACCAGGCTGAACAGGGTCGTGATACCGAAAGCCACCAACGCAATGATGAGCAGAATCGGGCTTTTCATCATGCCCATTCCCGCGAGACCAAACATGAAAAGGTATTGTTGAATACCCGCAGCAAAATTGACGATGGGTACCATTTGCGAGCGCATTTGCAGGAAACTGTACTGCGTGGCATGCTGTACGGCGTGACCGCATTCGTGCGAGGCGACGGCTGCGGCAGCAACACTGCGGCCGTGGTAAACATCATAACTGAGGTTGACCGTACGGTCGGCCGGATTGTAGTGGTCGGTCAGTTGTCCATCTACTTGTGTGATG
This sequence comes from Saprospiraceae bacterium, assembly GCA_020852155.1. Lineage (GTDB taxonomy): Bacteria > Bacteroidota > Bacteroidia > Chitinophagales > Saprospiraceae > M3007. Next base: position 8,442 of record JADZBJ010000119.1, read on the forward strand.
TTGACATCATTCAGTCCATAGTGGCGCAACATGGTGGCGGCTACTTCGGCGCCGCTCATGCCGTTTTGGAGGCCGACTTCAGAATAGCGACGGAATTTGCTTTTCAGTACTGAACTCAGGATGAACCCGATGCCCATGAAAACCAAACTGATGAGTAATAGCATATTTTTTGAAATTGATTTTGTGATGAATGCAGGGCGTAACTCTCGCGTTGTTAAAATCTGACTTGAAACGCAAAGAACACCCAAAAGTAATTTGAGTTCGACAAATGTACTCAATTTTCCTGTTGAATAAACCAAATTGTCGTCAAATTAGGGCAGGAAAGCCCTCTTTAAATTTTCAAAATCACAAAAATCAGGGTAAATACTTCGAGCCTTCGCGACGAGTGAGCGGCGCGAGGGCGGTGTTTTTGATAAAATCAGCCACGGCGTCGGGGTTGTGTTTGGCATACTGACGCAAGGCCCAGCCGGCTGCTTTTTGAATAAAAAATTCTTTCGAGCCTGATAGTCGCCGGATGTAATCGAACAGCAGATCAGTGTCGGTTTTGTCCTTGTACGTCAGTTGAAATATCAGGCAAATGCGTTGCAGCCAGATATTGCCGGAAGCCAGCCACTTTTCGGTAACAGGCCCGATCAGGTGCGGATAGCGCTTGAAATGAATGCCGACTAATTTATTGATCCAGTCCACGGTGTCCCACCACGAACGGGTCTGAATAAGTTCTTCGAGCCATTCGATGGCTTCGGCGGGTTGTTTTTTGATGGTTTTTTCCAGGGTTTGAAGTCCGAAATAGTGCATTTCACGATGATCGTCGTCAAAGCAGGCGCGCACCAGCGCGATCAGGTCGTCGCCTTGCGGGATGCCTGCCCCGGCGTGAATTTCCTTGCTGATGGCCACCCATTTGGGGGCAGGCAGGCCAAAAAATTCGAACTGATGCCGCATGTAGGCCATTTGTTGCAGGGCATAATCCGGATTCCCGGCGGCGCTGAACCGTTCGCGTACGAGGTTGAGGTAATCTTTTGTCGGTAAATGGTGCATTGACAATATGATTTTTTTAAATAATTTTTGACTAAAACGCTTGCAACTCGCGTTGTTGTTCCGATACCTTTGCCCAACCAAAATTGAAAACCAATGATACACTATTCAGCCTGTCTGCCCCAACGACGCTTTACCCGCTACTACGTAAAGCCCAACAAACGGCTTATCCTGATTCCGAACTTTTAATGACGCGTTTTCGATGCGCCTTCAAGCGTGTCGCCTGTCACTGTTTTAGCGGTGGCTAATTTCGACACATATCACACGCCTGACACTTTAATGGTCTGTCAGGTATTCTTCATCACTGTTTTCCCAATCATAATTTTTCCATTTGAACAATGATTTACCAACGATTTCCCTTAGTGCATGTTTTAGCGTTCGTTTTGCTGTTTCAGGTTGGTTGCAGCCTCAAAGAAACGGAATCCTTGCGGCCTAATGCCAATTGCCCCAATGCTCCCGTAGCAGCGTTTAGCATGAACGATTCAGTTTGCGTAGCGCCATGCACCATTACTTTTACGAACAATTCCAGCACGGGCGGCGACTTGACCTACCAATGGGATTTCAAGAACGGCTTTACCAGCGAAGCTTTTAACCCTTCTGCTCAGGTTTACAGCACACCAGGCCAATATGAAATCAGTCTGACCGTCACCAACAGCGACAGTTGCAGCACCATTGCCCGCAAAGCCCTGAGGGTACGCCGCAATCCACTAATCAGCGTCAGCGGCGGCGACGCTGTTATGCTGGGCGCAACACAACGCCCGTCATCCCTCGATTATCACTGCCTTTACCTCCAGGGGTCAACCATAAAATCCCTGACGCTGAATGCACAAGGACAGCTGAACGGAGGTTCTGAACGGACACTTTTTTCGGATATCACCAGCATCAAGGCAACTGACCGCAACGGCGGTTTTATCGTAACGGGCAAAAACGGTACTTCAGCCAGAATTGGCGTGGTGAACAGCAGCCAGCAAATAGCAACGCCAAACCTTGATTTTCAATTTCAAAATTCCAGCTCGTCAGTGGCCACCGGCGCCAACTCGGCTGGAAATGACTACCTCGTTACAGGTTATCGAAAAATCAGCGCCGACAACTATCCTGCATTTACCTACTTCAATGTGGATGGCACTGTGAAAGCCAACAGATCGTATGCTACCGTAGATAAAACCAATTACATCGGCTTGTCGGTCATTCAAAAAGGCAGCAACGAATTTTTGATCGCTACCCGTTACACCCCAAATGAAACCACGGCGGGACAGATCATTGCGGTGAATGCTGCGGGAGATATTCTGGCGACACAAACGCTTTCGCCGGTGGCCATCCCTTCCAAAATCATTGCCATCAACAATGGTTTTGCCGTCATTGGCAAGGGCATTGATGGCAAGTACTACGTCGCCGGACTGGATGTTAACTACACCGTCATCTGGAGTAAACAGTTGCCCGCAGTCACAGAAGTGCGCGACGTGGTCAAAGCGTCGGACAACAACCTCATTGTTTGTGGTCAGGCGCAAGACGGCAAACGACTTTACTTAGCCAAAGTGTCCGTTTCCGGCACACACGCGCTGGTTTGGGAAAAACACTATGAAGATTCAGCGGCGACGCTTACAGGTGTTTCCATTGGCGCGATCCCAAACAGCGGCGGCTATATCGTGGCGGCCAACCATTTCAACACCATCAACCAATTGTACATCCTGTTAATTGACGAGCAGGGTAACGAAAAAAACTGAAATCCAACTCCATTATGTTTAGAACATCTTTCTCCACATTTATTTATCCAATCGCGTTGCTTTTGGGCGTGATTGCGCCGCAAATGGCTCAGGCATCTATTTCGCCGTCTTCTGCTAACCTCAGCGGCGCTGTCGGCACTGAAGTAACCCTGGAATTTACCGTCGGTGCTGCCGACGGCGACTGTACCTGGAGCATTGTACCCACGAATTCTACTACCCCACTCACCGCCGCACAACTGAACAGCGCAGGTTTGTCGTTTGCGACAGCCAATGGCGGAGAACAAATAACAGTTCGTTACCGACCGGCAGCGGCGCACAGCGCTTGCCCGTCTGTTGCGACTTATCGTTTGATGGCTGCGCCAGTAGCAGGTGGCTCTTCGTTTTTTTCGACGATGAACTTATGTAAAAAAACGCTTGAAACTGTCGTAAAACCCATTGAAGTCGTCATTGTCGCCGACGTATCCGGCAGCATGGGCGAAGTAGCGATTTGTGACTGTGGCGCAGGGCCGCGCGCGACAACTGAACCCTGCACGGCGACGGAAAATGCCGGTGGAGAAACCAAAATGACTTACCTGAAACGCGAATTAAACGCGGCAATGACGGTACTGAAACCGTATTTCAGCGACGCAGCCGGGCAAAACAAGGTGGCATTGGTCACTTTTGAAGACATCCCCCACCTCGAACAAGGCTTAACAGCATTTAATGCAGTTGACCTGACGGCCAAAATCAATGGCCTCATGCCGCTTGGTGTTACGGCTATGGGAGAGGGTATTCGAATGGCCGCCAACCAGTTCTCGCCCAATGCCGTCAATGCTGACGACGATCCGATCAGGGTGATTTTATTGTTTACCAATGGCATGCAAAATGCGGGCGATCAGGTGAGTGTTTCCGGCGGAAATGTGATGATCGGCGCAACAGCCCTCAATTCCATTCGCCGCAATATCAAGATCATTCCTTACGCCATTTTTACGCCGGAAGGAACTTATGCGCAAACATTGCGGGATATGGCTTCCGCCAATGGCATGAGCAGCGACAACCTGACCACCACGCCTTATATCTGCCAGATTGATCGCCCGTTGCGACAAAACTGGGTCAATTCGGCCGATGCACTGGGCAGCCCCAAAATGGTGCATTTCACCTCAAATACGACCTCAAACAAAACCGGTACAGAAACTTTTGCCATCACTGAAAATCTCGAAAACCTCGCCGTTGGGGTGAGCCTCAACCAAAATGCCGCCATTCAAAGCCTGAAAATTGAAAAAATGGTCGCAGGTGTGTGGACAGACATCACATCCAAAGGCGTTATGACGCCCGGCGGCGTGACGGCTGCCTATCAGGCCGTGCATTTCAAATATCCGCTGGCAGGCGTGGGCGCCAGTGCTTCCGGCGATTATCGCGTAACGCTTGGCGTGAGCCAAAATGTGGTCAGTTATGATGTCAGCGCGGTAGTGGACGACAAGGGCCTCAAAGATTACTTCTTCAACAGTCCATTGCTGGGCGCAGGCGAGCAGTTATACCTCGGCACGCACCTGCTTCAAAAAGCGGTTACGCCAACACCCGTGACCAACGCTACGGTTAATGCCATTATTTACAAACCGAAAAAGTCGTTGAACAATGGCTTTGC
>JADZBJ010000120.1 GCA_020852155.1 Saprospiraceae bacterium
ATAAATATAGAAACGTTTCGGGCTGTACAGCCAATAGAATATTCTTGTTGACAAAAGTAACGAAAAATATTTTCTCTACGCCGCTTGAAGACGGATTTTTGTGTTAAAATTTATCTGGATTGTCAGACAGTACCGCCGCCCCCCGTTCGGCGACGCTACGTGTTGTCTGTGCTGCGCCGAACGGGGTTCGGCGGTACGTGCGCACTACGCCGAACGGGGTTCGGCGGTACTGTTAAAATTCCTGACAACCGCTAAGCATAACCCGCCACAGTAACCTACCTTTGCGGCGCATTTCACTACTCACACCGCAAAGCATGGAGCTCACCGTCGAAACGGCCAAAAACCTGGGCCTTACACCCGATGAATTTGAAAAAATCAAGGAAATCCTGGGCCGAACACCCAACTTTACCGAACTGAGCATCTACTCCGTCATGTGGAGTGAGCACTGTTCCTACAAAAATTCCATCATTCAACTCAAAACCCTGCCCCGTAGCGGCAAACGCCTGCTCGTCGGCGCAGGTGAAGAAAATGCCGGACTTGTGGACATCGGCGACGACCTCGGCTGCGCCTTCAAAATCGAAAGCCACAACCACCCTTCCGCCATCGAGCCTTATCAGGGCGCCGCAACTGGCGTGGGCGGTATCCACCGCGACATTTTCACCATGGGCGCACGCCCCATTGCAGCGCTCAACTCCCTGCGCTTTGGCGTGCCGGACAACCCGCGCATGAAACGCCTCATCGCAGGCGTCGTCAAGGGCATCGGCGACTATGGCAACTGCTTCGGCGTGCCGACGGTCGGTGGTGAAGTGTATTTCATGCCTTGTTACAACCACGATATTTTAGTTAATGCCATGTCGGCGGGCATCGTTCGCGCTGGCGAAACGGTTTCCGCTACTGCCGGTGGCCCCGGAAATCCGGTGTTCATCGTAGGTTCTTCGACAGGCAAAGACGGTATTCACGGCGCAACATTCGCCTCGGCCGACCTGGGCGAAGACTCGCACGAAGACCTGCCGGCCGTTCAGGTGGGCGACCCGTTTCAGGAAAAACTCCTCCTCGAAGCTACCCTGGAAGCCATCAAAACCGACGCTATCGTGGGCATGCAGGACATGGGCGCGGCAGGCATTACCTGCTCCACTTCCGAAATGTCCGCCAAAGCCGGTTGCGGCATGCGTATTGACCTGAGCCTCGTGCCTACGCGCCAAAGCGGCATGAAAGACTGGGAAATTCTGTTGTCCGAAAGCCAGGAGCGCATGTTGATCGTCGCCAAACCAGGCCGCGAAGCAGAAATCGAAGCCGTTTTTGAAAAATGGGATCTGCCCTGCGCCCGCATCGGAGAAACAACCGACGGCGGCCGACTCCAATACTACTACGAAGGCCAGTTGGTGGCTGACGTTCCCGCTGAAACACTCGTATTGGGTGGTGGCGCTCCCGTGTACATCCGCGAGCAAAAAACGCCGGATTATCTGGAAAAAATCAAACAGTTCGACCTGAATACCATCGCTGTTCCGTCGAGCGAAGGCTTGCGCGAAGCCGCACAAAAACTCTGGCAGTCGCCCAACCTGGCCTCCAAGGGCTGGATCACGCGACAGTACGACAGCATGGTGCGCACAGGCACCATGACCACCAATCGCCCGTCGGATGCTGCTGTGGTGTATGTGAAAGGCACGAAAAAAGCCATTGCCCTGACCACCGACTGCAATTCGTCTTACGTGTATGCCGACCCGCACAAGGGCGCTATGATCGCGGTGTCTGAAGCCGCCCGCAACATTGTTTGCGCTGGCGGCGAACCCATGGCCATCACCAACTGCCTCAATTTTGGCAATCCGTACAATCCGGAAGTTTACTACCAGTTTGCGGAAGCCATTCGCGGTATGGGCGATGCTTGCCGCCGTTTTGAAACGCCTGTCACTGGAGGTAACGTGAGTTTTTACAACCAATACACGCGCGCCGGGGAAACCATTCCGGTTTATCCGACGCCCACCATCGGCATGTTGGGTCTGCTGGAAAATGCGGAGAGCATGATGACCCTCGATTTCAAAAATGAAGGCGATCATATCTACCTGATCGGTACCAGCCGCAACGATCTCGGCAGCAGCGAATACCTGCGCCATGTGTTGGGTATCGAACTTAGCCCTTGTCCGCATTTTGACCTCGAAGAAGAATATTTCATCCAGCAAACGATCAAAAAAGTCATTGAAAAGCAACTTGTCGCTTCGGTGCATGACATTTCAGACGGCGGTCTGCTGGCCAACCTGATCGAAAGTGGTATGCCGCGCGGCCTGGGCTTCGATATCAAGGCTGAAAGCAGCGTCCGACCAGATGCCTGGCTCTTTGGCGAGGCCCAAAGTCGGGTAGTTGTCAGCGTGCGGACAGAACAAGTCGAGGCTTTTGAGCGTTTTTTGCAACAGGAAAATGCGCCTTTCTCCCGACTGGGAACGGTTTCCCAAAGCGCTGTTACGATTAATGGCGACCAATGGGGCGACATTCAGGAATGGGCACGCGTCTGGAGTGACGTTTTAACCCATACTATGGCGTAAATTTGCATTTTCAGTTACTCGATATTCTTTACAAGGCAAGCACTTTGTTTGTTTTCAGCAATGAATAAAAAGTGTTTGTATTAGAGGTTGTTTAAATTTCACTGCTGGATTCAAAAAGAGTAGATTTTGGCGATAGCCGATCCTTTTTTTTCGGGGTGAAGCGGGGATTTCAGCCTAAAAAAAATGGAAAGGATAGTGGCAAAAGATACCTTTTTGAACCAGTGAGTGAATTTTAAACAACCTCTTAAACCGACAATCAATTTTTTATGAAAAAAATAACATTCTTTTTCAGCCTTCTGGTGATGATGGCTGCCGTGCTGCAAGCCTGCAATGGCCAGGATAAAGGCGGAAGCGGACTTAAGGGCACTATTGCTGATGCCGCCAACCTTCAGGTGTCTTTGGACCAGGCTCATTTTGACCGTAGCAGTGTTGCACTGGGCAAAGCCGCTTGCGACGCCAATGGTAAATTTGACCTTCAACTGGAAAAGCCATTTGAAGAAGGTTTGTATCGCCTGAATGTCGGTGCAAAACGCATTTATTTCATCCTGAATGGCAAGGAAAAGCAGATTGAAATCACGGGCAATCTGGCGACACTGGATAAAATGCAGATTGATGTGAAAGGCTCTGAAACTTTCACTTGCTATGCCAACCTGATTCAGGAAGTCATTAAAACGCCTCTGCAAAACCCGGAAGCTGCCAAGGCTGTCATCAACCGTGGTTGTACGACATTAATGCAAGCGTTTTTGACGACGCAATTGCTGGGTCAAAATGCTGGGCAGTTCCTTCAGGATTTCAAATCGCAGAATATGGCCCTGGGCACGGCTATGCCCGGCACCAAATACGCCAACGACTATGCGAAAATGATCACGCAGATTGAAGCCCAAATGAACCAGCAACAAGCCGGCGATGCAGGCTCAGTGAGTGTTGGTCAAATGGCTCCTGAAATCACTTCTACCGACCCTTCCGGCAAGACGCGTTCTCTGTCCTCAATGAAGGGGAAAGTGGTGCTGCTTGATTTCTGGGCATCCTGGTGCGGCCCCTGCCGCCGTGAAAACCCGCACGTGGTTGAAGTGTACAACAAATACAAATCGAAAGGTTTTGATGTATTCTCTGTTTCGCTTGACCGCAACGACGGCAAACAAAAATGGATTGACGCCATCAAACAGGATGGACTGATCTGGGAAAACCACGTCAGCGACCTGCAATGGTGGCAAAGCGCCGCAGCACAGACTTACGGCGTAAATTCTATCCCACGCACTTTCCTGCTGGACCGCACCGGTAAAATCATTGCTGTCAATCCGCGACAAAACCTCGAACAAGAGGTGCAAAAGGCGCTGTAAGGTAAACGGTGGAAGGAAAAAGGTAGAGGGCTTTTCCCAAGATGGGTCTTTCCCTGTTATTCCCTTTGACAAAAAAAAGAGAGCGGTTTAAGTGGCTTGTGCCACCTAAACCGCTCTCTTTTTGGGCAAAAAGTAAAGGATCATTTTTCCCCTCCACCTTCTACTTTTCTACTTTTACCCTGGTTAAAAACACCATCCATTGGCATTGCGCACTACTTCAGCGATCTGGCGGCGTTTTTCCTTGACATTGACGGGCGGATATTTAGCAAAGCGCTTTACACCCATCAGGAAAGTTTTCAGCAGGTCGCCCTCTGCGAAGGAGGAAATAGCGTCAGTGGCATTTTTCACCATACGAGCCGAGGCGTCGTGCAGGAAAACCTGCAACATGGCGTCATATATTTCCTGTGGAACTTCCTTGTCGCGGTCAGCCAGTTTTTGCACACGGAGCAACATGCTTTCGGCTGCAAAAAGGTCAATCAGCATATCCGCGCAATTCATCAGGATTTCCTGTTCTTCCTTGAGGTTGAGTTTGCCGTCCATTTGCATTTTGGCAGCGCCCCCGGCGGTCATCAGGATAATCTTTTTGAAATCCGTAATGGCGCGTTTTTCTTCGGCATAATCACCTTCAAGGCGTTCCATGGAAGGCATTGAACTCAGTTCTTTTTGAACCGCCCAGGCTGGCCCGACGATGTCCAGTTCGCCTTTCAGGGCGCGTTTGAACAACTGATCCACCATCAGCATTCGATTGATTTCGTTCGTGCCTTCGTAGATGCGGTTGATGCGGCTGTC
>JADZBJ010000121.1 GCA_020852155.1 Saprospiraceae bacterium
AGCGCCGAGGCATTGCTGCCACCGCCTTGTTCGCAGTACAGATTTTTCAATGCCTTGCTATTAGCCAGCGGGAAATACACCTCGAAACCGCCTTTGAAAAACTCGGCAGCGAGGCCAAAACTCCACCAACGGGTCAGCCCTTCGCCGGTGGGTGCGGCATCGTCAAACAGCGCGAAATCAAAATACGGTTTTAGCGGAAGCCCTAACGGCAGTCGCTGCGGCAAATCGGCTTTGAGGTTCAGCGAAATCAGGTAATTGTTCGATGTTCCTGACCTGATAAATGCCGGGCCGAAAGCGCCTTTGAATCCGCCGCCGTTGCCTTGCGTTACCTGCCTGCCCAATATGTCTGCACCGCCGTCGCGGGCCGTGAAGGTGTAATCAAATTTATAGTCATTGAAGCCCTGCGGATTGGCCGACCAGGCAAAGACATTCGGGTCGCGGTCGCGCTGACTGTTTTGGATAAAGTATCCGGCAAACAAACGGGCAGATATTTTCCGGTTCTTCTGATAGTACATCTGTTGGCGCCATTCCATGCTGCCTTTCAGGTAATTGGCAGGCCGGTCGAATGCGTCGGTGTAATCTTGTGATTCGAGCATGAAACAAGCCGTCCAGGGATTGGGCGAGCGTTTTTGACGCATTTCATAACTGAGTTCATAAATCGTGTTGCGTTCCCACGTTTTCCCGGAGTAAGTACCATCGTTAAATACGGGCGTTTCCCGGCGCAGCAACAAGGTCCTGAAATTCAGATAATGCTGGAACGATATGGATTTGTCGGCCAGTTCGAGGCGTATTTGAGGGACAACACGCGCGGTGCGTGTGTAATAATCATTGCGCCAGTTGTAATCAGTGTGGAAGGTTTTTCCTCCGAGGCTGATGGTGATTTTCGGAAAAATCGAGCGCGTAAAAAAGTGGTATCGAAAATCGGCAAATCCCGTTAATCCACCCAGGTCAGGCTTTGCGGTGGAGGTTGACGTCGCGGGCTGCGTTTCACGCACGGCCGGCGCAAAACCCGGCGCAATAGTCCAGTTGAAATGGCTGATCGGAAATACAGGATTCGAGAAAATCAGGCCCACTTGCGTTTTATCGGCATTGTTCCAGCCCAACCAGGGTAGTACGTTGATCTTTGCGTGGCGTGCATCATTGTCGGATAGTACGGGGCCGCCAAACTGAGGACTTCGCAAGCCAGGAAACAAGCCGGAAGTACGTCGGTAGTTGTTGTTGCGATTGTAATCCAGCGTAGCGTGTTGGGCGTCTATCTCGAAGGCATCGGCGTCGGTATTGTTGAAGCGAACGGATTCTCCGGGTTTGGCCCAGATGGTGCTCACCACTTCACCGTGCCGAATGGCCGATACAGGCACTGGCGCATCATTCTTGCCTTTGTTTTTCAGGGTAATTTCCCAGTCGGGATGATTGCTTCCCGATTGTTTTTTGTTGATTTTGCGAATGCCATAATCTGCATAATGCTTCGTTTGCATTTGCTCAAACCACCAATCAGTGTCTTTCAAACCCGCTTCGGCCCATGAGGCTTTTACGTCGGCGGGGTAGGGGTGTTTGAATTTCCATTGATCGAAATAGTGCTTCATGGCTTTGTCAAAAGCCTCGGTGCCGACGGCTTGTTCAAGCCAGTACAGCGTATAGGCCGTTTTGGCATAAGCCTGGATGCCATACGCCATCGGCGCCATGTCATTGGAGTGCGTATCCGGTGGCGTATCATTATGCTGACGCATCAGCATCAATAGCGCACCTTCATATAATGAGCCTTGCGTGTGGTAATCATAGAACCATTTGGGCAGTTTGACAGGTTCGTTATTGGCGTAATACTGGCGCATATAACGGCCCTCGTAATAGGAATTAAAACCTTCGTCCAGGAAGGGGTGGTCGCGCTCATTCGAGGCCAATATGCCATAAAACCAGTTGTGCCCCACTTCGTGGGTGATGACTTCATCAAGCGACCGAGCCGATTCGACAGGGCCGATGACAGTGACCATCGGGTATTCCATGCCGCCGCCAGCACTGAGCGCCGAACTGACAGCCGTGGCTTGAGGCCAGGGATATTCACCGACGTGTTTTGAATAAAATTCGACAGCACGGCGCACATAAGAAGCGCTCTTTTCCCATAATTTGGCCTCCTTGGCCGGGTACATTCCATAACACAATACCGTTCGGCCCGAAGCCAATCGAGCAGTATCGCGTTGTACGACGAAGGCTTTGTCGGCAAACCAGGCAAAATCGCTAACCTGACTGGCCGTGAAATGCCAGCGTTCGCGTCCATTTTGAAGATCATCCGGGCTGGTTTTTCGAGTGCCTGTAGCGCCGACAACATAACCCTCCGGCAGGTCAAGCGTAACATCGTAATTGCCGAAATCGTAGTAAAATTCGCCGATATCCAGATTGGGCATGGCGTGCCAGCCTTCGCGGTCATACACGGCTGCTTTTGGATACCATTGCGTCATCTGGTAGGTTTGCTCGACGTGGCCCAATCGCGAAAATGAACCCGGAATTTTTAATAAATACGGCGTTTTGATCAAAATGCCTTCACCGGGCGCTAATGGTCGGCGCAGGTTGAGTACGGCGATGTCAGGATTTTCAGGGTCATACTGCCAGGCAATTTTATCTCCGGCCGACTGAAAATCCAGTGACGTATAATTGCCCAACATGTTCGTTGGAGCGAAGTAAAATCCACGGCTGCCGTCCCGGAGTTTTTGTTTGGCAAACGCTGTTTTTCGCGAGCCGAAGGCATTGGCCCACAGGTGAATCCAGATTTGCGACAACTCGTTGGGCGAGTTATTGATGTATTGTATTTCAATTTCGCCGCGCAATGTGTGCTTTTGATCATCGAGCGTGCCGGTGATGCGATAATTGACTTCTTGTTGAAAATAGGGCTTCTGCGCTGTTGCCAGTTGCATTAATCCTGTAAAAAACAGTGTAAACAGCAGAAAATGTGAACTTTTTATCATGATATTGCCACCGATTCGGCGATTGTATTGTCCGTAAGTAACCAATTACATTCGTAAAAGGGACATACAAAAACGCCTTGATTTGTGTCGGCGAAGGTAGTACGAGCATGTGTGGGATTTTCTGCTGACTGCAAAAACTGAGGTGTTTTCAATCATTTTTGTTGTTTTTGAAAGAATAACGGGGTGTTGCAAACCTGAAAAAAGGATGAAAATGCTGGAGAAAGAATCGTTTCGAGCCAAGCCGGGAAATCCCGGACATGCTTTTAACTGTACTGAATTCGCATCTTTGTCCAAAAGCAAATAAATCAGGATTTGGTAAAAAGGCCTCATCGTGTACTTTTGCCCGCGACACTTGAATAACGACTATGCGCTACACCACGACTACCTTGAAAAAAATCGAAGATGTGTTCGACGAGTTGGACTATGTTGTGCGCTATGAAAAAGGGAGTTTCCAGAGCGGATACTGTATTGTGGAAACAAAAAGGGTGGCCGTAGTGAATCGCTTTTTTGACACGGAAGCCAGAATCAATTGCCTGCTCGATATTCTCTCAAAACTGGAATACGATCCGGCGGTACTTTCTGATAAATCGCGCGACAACATCGAAAAATGGACAAAAGGGCAGGAGGAATGATTGGATTGATTCGATTATTTCGATTGATCCGATTAAATCCGATTGCCCGCCGTAGAGCGACGCGGATAACGCGGATTTGAAAACGCGGATTTAACAGATTTTCTTAGTGTCTCTTCGTGAACCTTAGTGCCTTCGTGGTGAAAAAATCAATCGAATCAATCGGACTTAATCGAAATAATCGAATCAATCAATATACACAATGGCAATTCCTATAAAATTTGGAACAGACGGCTGGAGAGCCATCATCGCCGATGACTATACGGTGGACAATGTCAAGCGCGTAGCTGAGGCTACGGCTGTTTTCATGAAAAAACACAAAATGAAAAAAGCCGTAATTGGTCATGACTGCCGTTTTGGCGGAAAGTTGTTTGTCGAAACTACGGCTAGGGTATTGGGCGCATATGGCATCAAATCACACATTGCTGAGGGTTTTGTCAGCACGCCGATGGTCTCGTTGGGTGTGTTCAAACTCAAAGCCGGATTAGGCATCGTTATCACAGCCAGCCACAATCCGCCGACTTACAACGGTTACAAACTGAAAGCCTCCTACGGTGGCCCGATGATTCCATCGGATATTGCCGAGGTGGAAAACTATATCCCGGAGGCTTGCACTATTGCTGATTTGCCAACAATTCAGGAACTGAAAGACCGCAAACTGATTGAAATTGCAGACCTCGAAGGGATGTACCTCAAGCATGCGCGCAAAAGTTTTGACCTGAAACTCATCAAAGCATCAGCCGGTAAAATTGCCTATGACGCCATGTACGGCGCCGGGCAAAATGCCATTAAAAAACTGTTGCCCAAGTGCGTTTTCCTGCACTGCGAAAACAATCCGGGCATGAACGGTCAAGCGCCGGAGCCTATTCACCGCAACCTGCTGCAACTCAGCGAAACCATTCGCAAAAACCCGAAAATCATGGCGGGCCTTGCCAATGACGGCGACGCTGACCGTATCGGCCTCTACGACGAGGACGGAAATTTCGTGGACAGCCACCACATTCTCCTGTTGCTGCTTTTGTACCTCCACAAGTACAAAGGCATGACCGGCAAGGTTGTCTTTACCTTCTCGGTGACAGACAAACTGAAAAAAATGGCTGAAAAATTCGGCTTGCCTTACGAAATCACCAAAGTCGGCTTCAAGTACATCGCCGAGATCATGGTCTATGAAGACGTATTGGTGGGTGGCGAAGAATCCGGCGGTTTGGCGGTGAAAGGCCATATTCCGGAGCGCGATGGCGTGTGGATCGGCCTGCTGGTGTTCGAATTCATGGCGCGTACGGGCAAGACCTTGAAAGGGCTGGTGCAGGAAGTGTATGACGAAGTGGGCGAATTTGCTTTTGACCGCGACGACCTGCACATTACAGAAGCGCAGAAGCAAAACGTTATCAAAATGTGCAAAGAGCGCGCCTACACCGCGTTTGGTTCATACAAGGTAAAAAGCGTAGAAGATACCGACGGCTGGAAATTCCTGTTCGGCGACGAAAAATGGGTCATGATTCGCGCGAGTGGCACAGAGCCGGTTCTTCGCGTTTATGCCCAGTCGCCCAACCTCACTGAATGCCGCGCTATTCTGGAAGCAACCAAAGCAACTATTTTATAAAAGCGGGTTTCCTCGCTCGTTAGAGTATGTTTTGATTTCGGTTTTGAGAGGTTGTTTAAATTTCACTGCTGGATTCAAAAAGAGGAGACTTTGGCGGTAGCCGATCCTTTTTTTTCGGGGTGAAGCGGGGGTTTCATCTTGAAAAAAAAGGGAAGGATGGCGGCAAAAGATGCCTTTTTGAACCAGTGAGTGAATTTTAAACAACCTCTGAGGCGAGAGCGGGAAAATTTTGTTTTAAAGAAGGCAAAATTTGCAGTCGTAGCAGGGTGTTTACGGCGAAAATTTTAACGCACTTTAAAACAAAATTTGCCGTTCGGAGCCCAAAGTCCGAAATCCAAACATACTCTTATATACCATCCATCTTCACCTATCACAACATTACGAAAATGGCAAATTTATGGGTTAAAAAACCCTTGTCTCAACTCCTGGCGCAAGCCTCCGACTCTGAAAAGGGATTGAAGCGTACGTTAGGCGCTTACAATCTTATTGCCCTGGGCATTGGCGCCATCATTGGCGCTGGCTTGTTTGTCCGCACCGCTGCTGCTGCGGGTCAGGCTGCAGGCCCTGCTGTTACCTTGTCATTCATCGTTGCGGCCATAGGTTGTGCTTTTGCAGGCCTGTGTTACGCCGAGTTTGCAGCGATGATTCCGATTGCCGGTAGCGCGTACACTTATGCCTATGCTACCATGGGCGAACTCATGGCCTGGGTAATTGGTTGGGCGCTGGTCATGGAATATGCGCTGGGCGCTGTAACAGTATCTATTGCATGGTCAGAATATCTGAATAAGCTGGTGGGAGGGGCTATACCCTACGAGTGGTGTCACTCGCCGTTGGAAACTTCTCCAACTGGCGTGTCGGGCATCATTAATGCGCCGGCTTTGGTGATCTTGCTCTTACTCACTATGGTGCTGATACGTGGTACGAAAGGTTCCGCGATGGTTAATGCCGTGATCGTAGCCATTAAAGTGGCTATCGTACTGGTGTTCATCGTTGTGGGCTGGAATTTTATCAATCCTGAGAACTACTCGCCTTACTTCGTACCGAATGTCAAGACAGATGCATTCGACTACACGCCATTCTTTAAGCACGGCTACGGCGGCGTTTTAGGCGGAGCAGCCATTGTGTTTTTTGCCTTTATTGGTTTTGACGCCGTTTCGACAGCTGCGCAGGAAGCCAAAAACCCGTCTAAGGATATGCCCATTGGTATTTTAGGGTCTTTGGCCGTATGTACCGTGTTGTATATTTTGTTTGCCCACGTCCTGACCGGCGTAGTGAATTACAGCGAATTTATTGACCCGGCCAAAGGCAAGGAAGCGTCGGTGGCCTACGCTATCTCGACCTATATGTCGGGCTATGACTGGCTGGCTACGGCTGTAACAGTGGCTATCCTGGCAGGTTTCTCATCGGTTATTCTGGTGATGTTGCTGGGTCAAAGCCGCGTATTTTACTCTATGTCTAACGACGGCCTGATTCCTACGGTGTTCTCCGAACTGCATCCGACACACCGCACGCCTTACAAGTCGAACTGGATTTTGCTTGTTTTCTCCGGTATTTTTGCGGCATTTCTGCCGGGCCACATGGCTGGCGACCTGACTTCGTTTGGTACGCTGCTGGCCTTCGTACTGGTGAGCATTGGCGTTTGGCTGATGCGCCGCAGTGATCCGGACACGCCTCGTCCGTTCCGTACGCCGCTGGTGCCTTTGGTGCCAATTCTCGGTGCAGTTGTTTGTCTGGGTATGATTGTTGCACTGGATAAATACACGCTGCTCGCAGCGTTTGGCTGGATGCTTATCGGATTGTGTGTTTACTTCCTTTACAGCAGGCACCACAGCAAATTGCAAGCATAATGCGCGTCGTCATACAACGTGTTTCAGCAGCCTCGGTCGAAATTGAGGGCCAGATCAAGGCCCGCATTGGGCCGGGGCTGCTGATTTTATTGGGTATTGAATCGGAAGATACACTGGAGGATGCTGACTGGCTCGTCCGTAAAATCAGCGCCATGCGTATATTTTCTGACGAAAATGGTCTGATGAATCTGTCTGTACAGGATATCAATGGAGCTTTGCTGGTGGTGAGTCAGTTTACGCTATTTGCCAGTACGAAAAAAGGGAATCGCCCTTCGTTTATTCGAGCGGCCCGGCCGGAAATTGCTATCCCGATATATGAAAATTTTGTGGAAACTTTGCGTTCTGTTACGGCGCTTTCGGTACAAACCGGCGAGTTTGGAGCAGACATGAAGGTTCAACTGGTCAATGACGGTCCGGTAACGATCCTGATGGATTCCAAACAAAAAGAGTAGAAGCGGAGCGGGTTGTTTTTAGTGGCATAAAAAAAGCCACCTAACTTGCGTCAGGTGGCCCAAAACCAAATGAAAACAATCTTCCTACCGTATTTCTATTTCTCTTTAAGTGTTTGTTCGTGTTTAGCGCATTATATACGCGGTTGTTAAAAAATGGTCACTAGGCTGAACGGATTTTTTTAAGCAATATTAAAGCCCTTGTTGTGAACTTTTTAAAATCAGTCGCAAAAAAAAAGATTTTTTATCATTCAACATTACTTTTTCGCCATGAAGTCACCGAAAAAACTTTTGTATGTCCTGTTGACACTAATTTTGGGTGTTTTGGTTTATCGGTGGTTCAAACACGATACAACGCCGCAACGCCCGCTCACCATTCGCATTGACGAGGCTGCCAAAAATCTTAACCCTATTCTCTCAAAAGGGCACGGGCCTTCAATTTACCTGGCTCAACAGATCTTTCAGACACTGGCGATGATCAATCCAACGACCCTGGAGTTGGAACCGATGCTGGCAAAAACTGTTCCTTCGGCCCGAAAAGTCAATGATGGCCCGCATGCCGGCCAATTGGCCTTTGATTTCGAAATATTCGAACAGGCGCGTTGGGACAACGGCTCTCCGGTCACTGCCGAAGATGTGATCTCTACGGTGAAGATGTTGTTGGTGCCGCAGTTAGACAATGACTTCGACAGTTATTTCGAGCACCTGAGTGCTATCGAACCGGATGCCGCTAATCCTCGAAAATTTACGGTTTACTTCCGCCAAAATTTCATTCTGGCGCTGGAAACCATCTGTCAGACGCCTATTTACCCGGCTTACCACTACGACCCCGGAAAAAAACTGGCGCAAATACCGTTTTCCATGCTGCTGGATAAAACACAAAAAGCAGCCCTGATGGCCAACGCCGATTTACAGGCATTTGCCAATGAATTTAAAGACGGGAAATATGCCATCAACCCTGAAGCGATTTCAGCCAGTGGCCCTTATCGCCTGGTCAGCCTGAATGAACAAGGCAGTATCATCGTGAAAAAGACCAACTGGTGGGGCGATGAAGTGGTCAAAGTTCAGCCACTGCTCGCCGCTTACCCGGATACGATTATTTACCAGGCTATTCGCGACGATGCTGCTGTGGAAACCATGCTGCGCAACGGACAATTAGATGTTGTCGCAGGATCATTCAGCGCCGACAAATTTTTTATGTGGAAACAAGATGGAGGCATTAACAACCAATATGACTTTCAGGTAATTGGCGCAGCTACTTATTCGCGTTGTATGTTCAATCTGCGTCGCGATGTGTTTAAAGACAAGGCCGTTCGGCAAGCATTGGCGCATTGTATTAACTACGATTATTTGGTCAATACCATTCAAAAAGGTCTTGCTGTGCGGACGGTCAGCGCCATCAACCCCGGCAAGCCTTATTATGCCAAAGACATTACACCTTACGATTTCAACCTGGACAAAGCGAAAACATTGCTCAAAGATGCCGGTTGGGCCGATTCAAATGGCGATGGCGTACTCGATAAAACGATCAATGGCCGCCGTCAAGACCTGACGTTTACTTTACTCGCGCCCATGCAGTTGAGTCATATCGAATTGACCGCCAATAGCTTCAAGAACAACGCCGAACAGGTCGGTATTCGCATCAATATCGAAAGCGCAACGAACATCAACGACCGTACCCGTAAGCGTGATTTTGATGCGGCCTTCTCCGCTACATCCTTGTTCCCGGGGCATTTCGATTTTCACCAGCGTTACCACTCGGCCAATGACCCCGAGCCGGGCGACAATCGTTATGGTTATATCAACCCACTCACGGATAGCCTGAGTATGATCCATCGTACAACGGCTGATGACGCCGAACGCAATAAACTGTACCAGGCTATTCAAAAGCAGGTATATGAGGATGTTCCCGAAATATTCCTCTACTCAGCCAGCCAAAAACTCATTACATCCAAACAATATATCCCGGTGCTGTATGCCAACCGTCCCGGTTATGTAGAGGCACTCTTCAAAAGAAAATAAATGTTGAAGGTTGAAAAGTTGAAGTAGTTGAAAGTTGATAAGTTGAAAAGTTGAAAGTTGAAGTAGTTGAATATTGTTAAAGGTTGAATACCCTCTTACACCTTCAATAGCCTTCAACTACTTCAACCTTCAACCTTCAACTACTTCAACTACTTCAACAACTTTCAACAACTTTCAACAACTTCAACCTTGATCCCCTTCAACTTTCAACTTTTTTCCCATGTCAGCATTTGATGCTTTTGATTTATACAACGTCTTGTTTCTCGACATCGAAACGGTGCCGGGCGTTGCTGAATTTGACGAACTGGATGAGGAATTGCAGGAACTTTGGGGCATAAAATGCCGCAGCTTGCTTCGTCGGCCGGAGGAAGAAATCGAGTTCGACGAGATGGCAGAGTTGTTTAAAACCCGTGCCGGTATTTATGCAGAGTTCGGAAAAATCATCTGTATTTCCGTTGGTTTTCTGACGCGCCAGGCCGACAGCGCTGAACCTATTTTGCGCCTGAAATCCTTTAGCAGTCATATAGAAAGCAACCTGATGGAAGACTTTTCTGAATTGCTGAGCAAACATTTTAGCAATCCCGACAAATTTGCCCTCTGTGGCCATAATATCAAGGAGTTTGATGTGCCTTATATCTGCCGCCGAATGCTCATCAATCAGTTGCCGTTGCCGCGTATGATTGATATAGCCGGTAAAAAGCCCTGGGAGTCCAAACACCTGCTGGATACCCTGGAAATGTGGAAATTTGGCGACATCAAGAATTTTACGTCCCTGCGCCTGCTGACGGCTGTATTCAATATTCCAAGCCCGAAAGATGATATTGACGGTTCGGAAGTGGCTGGCGTTTATTGGGAAGACCGTGACCTGGACCGCATTGCTGCCTATTGTGAAAAGGATGTACTGGCCACCGTTCAACTTTACCTGCGGCTTAAACGGCTGCCCCTGCTCCGTAGCGATCAGGTTGTTATTGTCCGCTAATCACCACATTATAGTCAACCCAAAGTGGTTTTGAACAACTCGCGTCTGTAAATCCTTGAAAATCCAGAAAATCAATCATGGGAATTTTCAAAATCACTTAAATCCAGGTATAATTCCATGTCGGTTAAGAAAATTTTTATCTCGTACGCTCACGAAGACGAATCGTATAAAGATCAGATCGTCAAGCATTTGCGCAATATGGAGCGCAACGGCCTTGTCGAAATTTGGCAGGATGGCATGATTCAGGCCGGTAGCGAATGGGATGATGCGATTCGTTCGAAACTCTTTACTGCCGACTTAATCCTGCTGCTCATCAGCCCTGATTTCAATGACTCGGATTACATCTGGAAAGTAGAACTGGAAGGTGCGCTGGAGCGCCATAAACGAAAGGAAGCGGTCATTATTCCGGTGTCTATCCGGACTGCCGACTGGAAAGATACACCCTATGAACGTTTTCAGGCATTGCCAGGCCCGGGTATTCAACCGGTGGCTAAATATGCCGACAAAGACGAAGCATACCTGAAAATTGCACAGGGCATTCGACAATTGGTACAAAGTTTGGGCTAATTGCGCTCAACCTCTTAAACCATAACCATTTTTTAATCATGAGGCCGATTACATTATTCTTCCTGCTGTTGCTTAGCGCCCAGGCGTCTGCACAACTTCTTTCCTGGTCGTTTTCCTGTTCGGACAAGAATTTTTGTCTGGATCAAAACAGTTGCACACAGGGCACAGTCATGATGACGGCCGAAGCGACTACTTTTTGCAGTAGTCCGATCGTGAATTATTCCTATAAAATTGATTTATCGAGCAACGGAAGTATTGACCAGCAGGCCAGCGGAAGTGCTGTGTCGGGTACCTTCCCGGCTGGCAACCACCGCGTCACGTGGAAAGCAACGGATAATTGTG
>JADZBJ010000122.1 GCA_020852155.1 Saprospiraceae bacterium
AAGGGTCGGGCACGGTTTCGCCGACTTTTCCGAAATAAACAGCTACTTCTGTTTTCTGAAACGCCGACGCATCGCCCATGTCTGCGGCGAGGGTCTGCATCACCTTGTCGCTTTTGCTCATGTACGGGTGTGTGGCTGCGCCCAGCATTCTTTTGGCAAGGCCATAAAATGGCTTGAGTTCATTTTCCCAGTCGCACAAACCTTTCCAGTGGCCGGAGTTAAAAAAAGGCGACTGTGGCACGGGCAACGTATTGGCATACACTAAAGAGCCGCCACCGACGCCGGTGCCGCTCAAAACGGCGACGTGCCTGAAAAAAGTGAGTTTGAAAATGCCTTGAAGTCCCATCGCCGGCCACCACATCCATTTTCGCAGGTTCCAGTTGGTTTTGGGAAAATCCTCAGGATGATTGAACCATTTGCCCTGCTCAATCATGAGCACTTTGTAGCCTTTTTCAGACAAGCGCAAGGCCGACACCGAGCCGCCAAATCCGCTGCCGATGATGAC
This sequence comes from Saprospiraceae bacterium, assembly GCA_020852155.1. Taxonomy (GTDB): domain Bacteria; phylum Bacteroidota; class Bacteroidia; order Chitinophagales; family Saprospiraceae; genus M3007. The sequence goes on from JADZBJ010000122.1 coordinate 506, forward strand.
ATAATCGTAGTCGAAGGATGGGTGTTGCATGGGAAACTTTAATGGTTGAAAAGTTGAAAGTTGAAAGTGGTTGAAGGTTGAAAGTGGTTGAAGGTTGAAGTTGATTGAAAGTGCCTGCTGAGCATCCTCTCTTTTGATCGTGATGTTACGACGGCCGAAAATAGTGCAGTTTTAGTCAGAACCAATACAACCTGGTATCGTTTTGAAGCAAAACAGTATCCACATCATGAGGCAACCCATCGCCGTTTCAATGCGCCATGCGCGGACAACAAGACTTGAAAATATGCTGAACCGTTACGTTGGCCGCTGCATCGCCGTTATATGTTTGCTTGCCGGATTTTTGAACATCCAGGCCCAGGATACCCTGTCTGATCTCAGAATTGGCGAATGGCGCCAGCACCTGCCCTGGCAACGCGGTATTTATGTCACTCAAAACGCTGAAAAAGTGTGGTTTGCTACCGATTTTGCGGTGGTAGAATTAGACAAAACCGATCGCTCTACACACTATTATACCAAGGTAGAAGGTCTTAGCGATGTAGGCATCAAACTGATGCGCTACAACCCGGCCACCAAAAACATCCTGATTGCTTACACCAACAGCAACCTTGATGTGCTGAACCCTGAAAATGGCGAAGTGAGCAACCTGCCCTTCATTCAAAAAAACACCAGCCTGGGTGGCGCAAAAGCCCTGAACAGCATCACTTTTTACGGAAAAGATGCTTTCATCTGCGCCAGTTTCGGCGTCGTGAAACTCAACCTGGAAACCCTTGAAACGGACTTTACCCTGTTCACAGGTTCATTGCCGGTTCGGGGTTTTGAAATTTACGACGGGCATTACTGGATGGGCACCGATGAAGGTGTTTTTTACCTGCCGATTGACGACGAAAATCCGGCTGATTTTGGCCGATGGAAATCGCCGGGCACTGCGGCGGGTTTTCCGAACGACCTGAAAGTGACAGCCATGACCGTTTTTGATGGCCATATCTGGTTTGGCGCTTTCGAAAACCTTTACCGATATGCTACGGGTGGCATTCTTACGCCCACCTCCAGCCAGCCTGACCGCGAACCGCGTTTCCTCGAAGGCAGTGGCGTAGATATGATCGTCGGATGGCGCAACAATTTCGGCGGCGCCGTACAGGCCGTTGAAAAAGGAACCTATTTTGGCTTTGAAGTGCACTGGGGCTGCGAGGGCGGACTGCCTTTATATGCTGTTGAAGATGGTCGTTTTAAATACTGGATGGCCGATCAAGCCGATTTTTTCAGGTATTACGATTATCAAACCAATACCTGCGAGCGCATTGCATTTAATTCACCTTACGAGCAAGTAGCGACAGAAATCAATGTCGCTCGCGGTAAAGTATTCGTCTCGACGCCCGGCGCCCAGTCGAACCTGTCGCCGCGTTTTGCCGCGACCGGCGCTTACATTTACGACGAAGGCGAATGGACGCGTTTTAGTCAAATCAGTAACCATGAGATAACAACAGACGATTGCCAATTTGATATGTGGCGCATTGCCGGTCACCCGAGTCAGGAAAAATTCTATGTCGGATCGTTCATTGGCGGACTGATCGAAGCCAGCGATAATCTGGACAGCACGCGGTGTTACACCAAAAATAATTCTATCCTGAAAGATGCCGGCCCGGCTGGAACGCAACGCACGGCTATTGGCGGCATGACATTCGATGAGGTTGAAAACTTGTGGATTTGTAATTACTCGTCCGTTGCGCCGATTGCTGTATTAAAATCCGATGGCGTTTTGAAAAATTTCACGGCGGCGCCTGCGAATAACCTGCTTCAGGTTGCGGTGGACCAAAATGGTTACAAATGGTTTGTCGTTGGTTTCAATGGCGGTGTAATGGTATATGACAGCGGCAACGATCTGGATAATCCTGCCGATGATCGCTATCGGTTGATTAATACTGGCAATTCCAACCTGCCCACCAATACAGTCAATACCATCGCTGTTGACCTCGATGGCGACGTTTGGGTAGGAACGTTGCAAGGTGTTGTGACGTTCGAGTGTGGCAGCAACGTTTTTGATAGTGACTGCAAAGGCCGCCGTCGCATCGTCAGCGTTGATGGTTTTAATGCTTATCTGCTGGAAACCGAGGACGTAAAAACCATTGCCATTGACGGCGCTAACCGCAAATGGTTCGGCACGACCAACGGCATTTTTGTCCAGTCTGCCGACGGATTAACACAGGAAGCCCGCTTTACCAATACCAATAGTCCGCTGTTCGATAATATAATAACGGACATCGCGATCAATCCTAAAAACGGCGAGGTCTGGATCGGCACGGAAAAAGGTCTTTTATCCTTGCGCACAGACGCTACTTCGGGCGGAAAAGTCAATACCAAAACCGCCTACGCTTATCCCAACCCTGTAAAACCGGACTACGACGGGCCTATTGCCATTTATGGGCTGGCACGCGATGCGAATATCAAGATCACGGATATTTCAGGACATCTGGTTTATGAAGGCAAAGCACTGGGTGGTCAGGCCGTCTGGGATGGCCGCGATTACCTGGGCCATCGGGCTGCTTCGGGCGTCTATCTGGTGTATGCCACCAGCCAGACGACTTTTGAAAGCCCTGATGCCATTATCACCAAGGTCGTGATTTTGAATTGAGGTAAAAACTTGGGCTGAAGGTAAATGGTGGAGGATAGAAGGTTTTTTTGTTCCAAAACCGCTGACCTAACCAGTTACGTTGTTATTTAGCTGCCTAATATTTCTCCTCCTTCATGGTAAATGCTACGTTGACTGCTCGAAATACGCCAAATGGTTACCAAACCATACTATCCAATGGCACTTTAGGCTATCTGGCCGACGAACCTGTTGCAGATGAGGGCACAGGTTTGGGTTTTAGTCCGATTGATTTATTGTTAGGCAGTCTTGCGGCCTGCAAAACCATGACGGTCAGGTATCTCGCCCGGCAGAAGGGCTGGGAGATTGGCGAAGTCCATGCCGAACTTTACCTGGAAACAGAGCGTATCAGTGGCCAAAGCCATACTAAAATCAAAAGTAAAATGCGGATTGAAGGTAATTTGAGCGCCGACCAACTGGCTCAATTGTACCGCGCTGCCGACCGTTGTCCGGTGCATCGCATCCTCACCGGCGAGATGTCCATCGAAGAGGTTGTGTCGTTTTGAAAACAATTCACTGACGTTAGTCGTTTTCTATACGACAAGTCCAGCCTGTTTTTACGATTTTTGTCCGCATGAGCCTAACTACAATTCCTTTAGTGATTTCTTCTCCCTCATTAACCCATACAGCCACCGCATCGCTGCAACACCGATTTTTCAGGGCAGTGGATGAGGCAGGTATGGAATGGGATGCTGCCGCCCCGGATGATAACCTGTTTCTCCAACGTTCATACCTGCGCGTGCTGGAAGAATGCCCTCCGGAAGGTATGCGCTTCGGCTACCTGGTTTTTTATCTTGAAAATCGCCCCGTCGGCGTGGCGGTCTGTCAGATTAAATATTTTAAAGGCGATGACAACATCGCCGAATTAGATACGCCCGTTCGTGAAACCTGTTTTTTCAAAGGACTCGCACAATGGTTCAAGAAATGGGTAGCCGGAAAAACCGCTGCGGAT
>JADZBJ010000123.1 GCA_020852155.1 Saprospiraceae bacterium
CCAGCAATTTCTGTCCATTCAGCAATATGTGGGTTCTTACATCGGGCATTATTTGTCTGTTCAAAAACGCGGACTGATTTGCGAGTGTATTCTTGAAATTCACCCTGACGGTTTTGCGAAACTGTTTCGATACGGTGATCCTACGGGCCTGGAAGGGATTGTTTATGTCGAAAATAACGAGTTGTTCGTGTTGACGAATATGAACCCCAATACGACACGCTATCGTTCTGCCTTGACGCTTAAACATCGTGTGGAATGTGAAAACCAACTATTTAGTGGTAATTTCAGCAACATGCAAGATGAGTACATGCCCAATGCCGGACGCATCATTTTTCAACGTATAGAATCAGATCGAATACCCAAACAAGAAAAATATCACGTCAATACACCGGCTGATCTTGATTTGTTTCAGGAAATTCATGGCGATTACGCCTGGCAGGTTATTGATTTTTTGAGGGGATTTGGAGGCGATGCTTACAGCGACGATCCGTTTCAGGTTTTCAAAAATTCGCCATTTGACCTTGCCGGAAGTCCGGGCAACAAGCCGCCTGTTGTCAACACCCAAGCCTCATCTCCGATGCCTTCCGTCAGTGTGCGCCCCGACTGGAATGGTCTTTACGAGGCTTATATTGTTCAGACTTTTAACAGGCAAGGCGAGCAGACGCCGCATATGTTGCAGCGACTGTCGGTTAATATTAATACCCAGTATGCTGTTTTCAGGTCAAAAAGAAATGAATTTCATGCGCGTTACCTGCCAGCCAATCCGCATTTTCTGTTGGCTGAACTAAAAATGGATGGCGCTTTAATTCCTGAAATATTTGTTTGCCTGCATCCCGATCAACTATCAGAGCAGCCCAACTCGCGATTTGTCGGCACGTACAGTGGTATTGGCCAAACAGGCATCCAACATCCGAATGCGGGCAGGGTATTGTTGCTGCGTAGCGACAGAGTGGTAGAACCCGACGATTTCCCCCTGGACTTGAGCAACGAACGTTTGCAAAAGTTAATGAATGACCGTCCGGGCATCATGGATTTTTTCCTGGGGCTGGATGATTATATGGTAGAAGGCTACCGTTTGTTTCGCGAAGAACGCGTGTTGCCTGTGTCCATGCCTGGCTCAAGAAAGGTAGCCAGAGACATGTCTGGCGTCTATCTTCGCTACCGGCTGGATTCAGATGGCAAATCAATTGACGTTCAGCCAGTGAGCATCATGCCCGACGGGCAGGTACGTATGTTGAGCATGTTTGGCAATTATCAATATGCAGGAATGCTAAATGAAATGCCCGGCGATATCATTGCCATCAGTTTTCATGCGATACAGTATCCAGACGGGAAATATGAAGATTTTTACGCGCAATCGCTGCTGTACAAGCATAAATTAAAGGAGCAGGCCAAATACTACAAAGGGCTTCACTTGTCAAGGATACTCGATAATCCGGGTAAGTCATTTACCTGCAGGACAGTTATGGTGCGCATTGCTGAATCAACGACAGATTTGGCTTCTTATATCAATCAGGTCAAGGCCATTGCTATTCCCGTTTTTGGTGAACATAAAGACCTGGCTGAGTTCAATCAAATCAATGCCGAGCACCATAATATTCTGCTGAACCTGATGGGCGAAGACGACAACCTGATGACGAATTTCGCTGAAGGCGCTTCGGGTTTGAAATTGAGTTTTAACAAGAGCGTTGATTTTGGCCTGCACTATTTCCTCGCTGCGGCGTACTACGCAGAAAGTGCCGACCCCAATAAATTTAATAAAGCCAAGACAGCCTGGAAGCAAGCCATCAAACATGGTTTCAGGGATAAGGTATTGCTGCAGGAATACAAAAACAGCGGCCGTTTACCGGGCTTTGAACACCTCTTTACGGAAGGCGATATGCTGCCATGAACGCAAATGGCTGCCTTTTCAGCACATTGGTATTCGTAGATTATTTCGATGCATTCGCAGATATTTTATGCTGATTTTCGCTGCTATTTGCGTAAATCTGCAGGCAATTTTCGGCGATGTGAACAATGTCATAAAATATTTTATAAAAATTTAATTTATCCAGAATATGTTTGGATACCCATTATATTTGCTGTCGTCAATGAGATAGTTTGAGTAGAATCTCAGATGATTATTTCCCATACTCAAAATTCATTACCCTTGCTTTAATCCACTGTTTTAAACGCCTTTCATGTGCGACCAGTGTGACCGATTTCGACAACTTTCCTGTAGGATTACTTATGCCGCTTTTGTGAATCTATTAGGGCTACTGCCTTAACTGGTTTTGTCGCGGCACATCTTTTCATGACTGAGAAAACAACTTCTTCCTATGGAACTCTATGGCTGGGACATGGTGTACGGCGCTTCCGTTGATATCATCAACAAGCAGCTGGCCCAACAGGCATCTTCTCTGATTACCACATTTCATTACGTCCATCAAGACAGCGACCTCGGCGGAACCGTCACCCTGAACGGGCAATTCGGCGCCTGGACAGTACTCGACGGCCAGAATTCACTCATTCAAATTCGCCTGCCGATTCAGCAAGCCACCATGCAACTGGATGGACAAGGGCTGGCGCCGCTGCTCAGTGGCACCAATTATCAAATCGGAACGCCTTTCGATGTTTCCGGTACGAGCCTCGATCTGCAACTGGCGCTTTCCTTTAAAGTTTCTGCACAAGACCCCTCCGTTCACGAACTGGTTTTTGATTTTGTGGCCAATGGCGACGGTACCGGCGGAAACGGCATTGATGTGCTGAACCTGAACGACCCCGCTAAAAAAGTGCCCGGCGGCGCACTGGTTTCTTTATTTGAAACGGCATTCAAGGAATTGCTGGCGGCGAATCGCGACAAGATCAGTTTCATCTTCGCTTCCGTGATGATGCAGCAGAGCGCCAATGATTTCGCCAAGCCGCTGTATTGTGATTTCTACTTTGCGAAACCCGTCGGCGGCGGTACGGCTTTTTTCAATATTCTGGCATTGACCACCAAAAGC
>JADZBJ010000124.1 GCA_020852155.1 Saprospiraceae bacterium
TATTACAACCGCTTTAATTTTTACTACGGTTGGGAATCAGGGCCTAATTACAGGTATGACCGTGGAAATTATTATAATGTATTCAGGGTTTATAATCCGGATCGCTCTGATTATTATTGGGTTACAGTGGAACAAAGGATAAGAAAACACAGCATTGGCGCTACTGTAACCGCATTTGTCGGCGTCAAGTATCGCATCACACCGCGCATCAGCCTGAGTTTTGAATCGGCGGCTACGGCGTTTTATCAATGGACTAAAAAGCGGCAATCTATTCAGTCAGACCACATGGACGTAGTCAGCAGTGAGGATACTTCTCACCAGTTTGGCGGAAATATCCAATACCTGCGCTTTATCACCCTGAACTACCACTTCAAACATTACTAACCAAAACGCCCCGTAGGGGCGAAACGTCGGTGGGGAATGGGCATAAAAAAACTTCCGAAAGTGCCTTTCGACGCTTTCGGAAGTTGAGTTCGGAGCGGCAGTCTTCGCACGTCCCCGGCAGCCATACTGCCCGCTTCGGTATTATTTCAAGCGTTTTTCATCGGAAACGGTGAGTTTCCAACGACCTTGCTTACGACGACGCGAGAGGACTTTGCGGCCATTTTTCGATGCCATGCGTTCACGAAAACCGTGTTTGTTTTTGCGGACGCGGCGTGATGGTTGAAATGTACGTTTCATCGCTGTTCAAAATATAAAGGATGTACCATGCCCAAAAAGGGAGCGCAAAGGTAATTCTATTTCCAAAAAATCAAATTACTAGGTTAAAAATTTTTTACGTCGTGTACTTGGTAGCGGCATTGTCAAACGGGCGACTACCTTTGGGGCCGCAACAGCAGGATGAAACTCGACCTTACGTACAAGAATATCTGGCAGATTTCAGCGCCCATTATGCTGGGTTCAGCCGCTCAAAATGTCATTGCCCTGAGCGATGCCATGCTTTTATACCATCAGGGCGAGGTAGAATTTGCGGCCATTGGTTTTGTCGGGGTGTTTTACATCACGATTGCCGCCATCGGTTATTCCTTTTCGCGCGGCGGGCAGATCATGATTGCGCGGCGCATGGGCGAGGGCCGACCCGACGCGGTCGGGCACACTTTCCACACCATGTTATTGTATGAATTGGTGCTGGCCGGAGTGATGTGGGCGTTTATGCACTTTTGTACGCCGTGGTTTTTTCAACTGTTTCTCGAGCATTCGCCGGCCATTTACGAAGCCTCGCTGACCTATATCAAGTACAGGTCGTGGGGCATTTTTTTTAGTTATTCCGGCGTGGCCCTGATTTCGTTGTATTCCGGCATTGCCCGTCCGGGTATCATTCTGTTCGATACCGTGGTGCTGGCCATCATTAATCTTATCTTGAATTACGGGCTGATTTTTGGCGCTTTCGGATTGCCGCGTATGGGTATCGGCGGTTCGGGGCTGGCCAGCAGTATTGCCGAGGCGGTGGCTTTTGTGATTTTTGTGGTTTACATGCTTTTTGACAAGCGAAACAGGGTATTGCATATTTTTACCATACCCAGACCCGACTGGCCGATGACGCGTCAGCAGTTACAAATCTCGTTGCCAGTGGTGTTGCAGGCAGCCGTAGGGCAGGGGAGTTGGGTGTTTTTTTTCGGCATGGTCGAAAATCTGGGCGAGCGCGCATTGGCCGTCAGTAACCTGGCTCGTACCGTTTATTTATTATTGTCAATTCCCTTGTGGGGTTTCTCGGCGGGCGTCAATACGCTGGTCAGCAACCTGATCGGCCAGGGGCGTCGGGAAGACGTATTGACAGCGGCCTGGAAAACCGGCATTTTCTGCTGGGGCATCACGATGTTGATGGCCGTTCCGATTTTATTTTTTCCGGGAGAGGTGTTGTATCCCTTGCTGGGAAAATCGGACATGAGCCTCGTCGTAGAAACGAAACCGATATTTTACCTGATGCTGTTCATCCTGACGATGGCGACTTTTGGTTCGGTATTGATGAATACCCTGAGCGGTACGGGGGCTACTTTGCTGGGCCTGCGACTCCAGTTTATTACCGTCAGTGTGTACCTGGCCTATATTTATACAGTGGTCAATGTTTTAAACAAGGGCTTGCTGTGGGTATGGAGTGCAGAGTTTGTTTACTGGACTGTTATGATCGCCATGCTCGTCTATTACCTGCGTTCGGAACGCTGGCACGGGGTTCATTTTTGATGGAATTCATCAGGCTGGTTCCACCAAAACAGGATTAATGCAATTTTTTGAAAACATTTTCGGTAGATTATTCTGTGTAACGACCATAAAAATGCAGAATTTGGCGCATGTGCATTTCACGCCTGGTGTCGGAAAATATACAAGATACGTTTGAAAATGAAATCTGTGGTAAAAGCTTCGCCATTTGGCTGCTTTCACACTACTTTTGCCGCCGTTTTTTAAAGTTAGTTTCATTCACAGTAAAAATATCGGAATGAGTTCATTAGTTTACGTACTTCCCTTTTTTGGTTTCATTGGGTTGGTGTACATGTTTGTCCTTCAAAACTGGGTGGATAAACAAGACGCCGGCGACGAAAAGATGCGCGGCATCGCCAAAAATATTGCCGATGGCGCTATGGCCTTTTTGCAGGCTGAATACCGTGTATTAGGCATTTTCGTATTGATTGCCAGCGCTTTGCTGGGTTGGCTGGGCACGCAGGTGACCACTTCTCACCCACTCATCGTAGTGGCCTTTATCATTGGCGCTGTGTTTTCAGCCCTGGCTGGTAACCTCGGTATGCGTGTGGCGACTAAAGCCAACGTGCGCACCACGCAGGCGGCTCGTACAAGCCTTGCAAAAGCGCTGAAAGTTTCTTTCAACGGCGGTTCGGTTATGGGCCTCGGCGTAGCCGGTCTGGCCGTACTCGGCTTGAGCCTGTTGTTCTCTTTTTTTTACAATTACTTCATGGGCGGTGTTTATGGCTCCAATGGCCATGAAACCATGTCTCGCGTACTGGAAGTACTGGCTGGTTTCTCGCTCGGTGCTGAATCCATCGCATTGTTCGCTCGCGTAGGCGGCGGTATCTACACCAAGGCTGCCGACGTAGGCGCTGACCTCGTGGGTAAAGTCGAAGCCGGTATTCCTGAAGATGACCCGCGCAACCCTGCCACCATCGCCGACAACGTAGGCGATAACGTGGGCGACGTAGCTGGTATGGGCGCCGACTTGTTCGGTTCTTATGTAGCCACCGTTCTGGCGGCAATGGTACTGGGTAACTCGGTCATCCGTGACTCAGGTGGCATTCAGGATCAGTTTGGCGGCATTGGCCCCATCCTGTTGCCGATGTTGATCGCTGGTTTGGGTATTATTTTCTCGATCATCGGTATGCAATTAGTGCGCATTCAGGACAATGCAGAAGCCAATACCGACAAGGTACAAGCAGCGCTGAACCGTGGTAACTGGGTGAGCATCATCATCACAGGTATCGCTTGCTATCCGCTCATCAAATGGATGCTGCCAGAAACCATGACCATGAATTTCTTCGGTCGCGGTTCTTTGCCTGTTACATCCAACAATGTCTTCTTTGCAGTATTGATCGGTCTGGTCGTGGGCGCTCTGATCTCCATGATCACGGAGTACTACACTGGCCTCGGCAAAAAGCCTGTCCTTAACATCGTACGTCAATCGGCTACCGGCCACGCGACCAACGTTATCGCTGGTCTGGCTACCGGTATGATGTCCACCTGGATGCCTATCGTACTGTTCGCTGGCGCTATCTGGGCGACCTACACACTGGCAGGTTTCTACGGCGTAGCGATTGCCGCTTCTGCCATGATGGCGACTACGGCTATGCAGTTGGCCATTGACGCATTCGGCCCGATTGCCGACAACGCCGGCGGTATTGCTGAAATGAGCGAATTGCCGAAAGATGTTCGCGAAAAAACCGACGTTCTGGACTCTGTGGGTAACACCACCGCCGCTATCGGTAAAGGTTTCGCTATCGCTTCTGCGGCATTGACAGCACTTGGTCTGTTTGCGGCTTATGTGGATTTCACCAAAATTGACGGTATCAACATTTTCAAAGCCGACGTTTTGGCCGCCCTCTTTATCGGTGGTATGATTCCGGTTGTATTCTCTGCGTTTGCGATGCAAAGCGTTGGTAAAGCAGCGATGGATATGGTGGAGGAAGTTCGTCGTCAGTTCCGCGAAATTCCGGGCCTGCTCGAAGGCACAGGTAAAGCAGAATACGGCAAATGCGTTGAAATTTCAACCCGTGCAGCCCTTCGCGAAATGATGATGCCCGGCTTGATCACCATCATCACGCCAATCATCATCGGCTTCCTGATGGGTGCTGAGGCTTTGGGTGGCTACATGGCAGGCGTAACCGTCAGCGGTGTACTGTGGGCTATCTTCCAGTCTAACGCAGGCGGCGCTTGGGACAACGCGAAAAAATCTTTCGAAAAAGGCGTGGATATCAATGGCAAAACCTTCTACAAAGGTTCTGAACCGCACAAGGCTGCCGTTACCGGCGACACCGTGGGCGACCCGTTCAAAGACACTTCCGGCCCAAGTATGAACATTCTCATCAAATTGACTTGCCTCGTTGGTCTGACTATTGCTCCAATCCTCGGCGGTCACTCCGGTTCCGTAACAGTATCTGGTACAACTGACCAGAATGAAGTTATCCGTGGCGCTGATGGCCGTGCGGTTTATGATGATGGCAGCCGCGCCGGAAAGCCTATGCAGATGGGTGGTGGAGAAATCATCTCAATCAAACAGGTGCCTGACCAGCCACAAAACAGGGCTATCGAAGCCAACGAACAGGCGGCTCGCAAACAGGCGACTCCACCTGCCGGCGAACCAGGTTCCCCTGCTCGTATGCGCGATAACCGCGACGGTACTGACAAAACCCGCCCTGAGCGCCAAGCCACGCAACCCGCCAAACCCGGCGAAATCAGCGTTGGCCAACGCCCGTCAGGAAATTAATAAATACTGACTGACATGTCATTAAAACGCCCGGCGAGAGAATACTCGTCGGGCGTTTTTTGTTGGCCTTTTCAGGAGGATGCTAAATGCACCCTCCACTTACCGCCTTAAATCCACGGCAACCAGATGGTGTAGATATTCATGCGAACAATTTCTACCTTCGCGTCGTTTTTTTGGCGAAATTTTCCACCACTCACCTCTATCATACTCTCTATGAGTTTGTTTCCGCACCCCGATCGCTTCGAACGTCGGCATATCGGCCCCTCAGAATCAGAAACACAAGAAATGCTCAACATCCTGAAAGTCAATACTTTGGCTGAACTCGTTGAGCAGACAGTCCCCGAAACCATTCGACTTCAAAAGCCGCTGCAACTTCCGCCGGCACTCACCGAATTCGAATATCTTCAGGAATTAAAAAAGGCTGCCCTGAAAAATCAGGTGATGCGCAACTACATCGGCATGGGCTATTACGGCACGATTACGCCGAATGTCATCATGCGCAACCTGTTTTCCAATCCCGGCTGGTACACGCAATACACGCCTTATCAGGCTGAAATCGCGCAGGGTCGTCTCGAAAGTCTGCTGAATTTTCAGACGATGGTGACCGACATGACAGGACTGCCCATTGCCAATGCCAGTTTGCTTGATGAGGGCACTGCCGCAGCCGAGGCCATGAATATGTTCTTTCAGGAAAAAAACAAACGCGCCAAAAAAGGAGAAGAAGTCAATGTCTTTTTCGTGGATGCTCATGTTTTCCCCCAAACCATTGATGTGTTGCGCACCCGCGCTGCCGCACATGGCATCGAACTGGAAGTGGGCGACTGGAAGACATTTGAATTTTCAGGTAAAATTTTCGGCGCATTATTGCAGTACCCCAATGCACAGGGCAGCGTAGAAGACTATCGCGCTTTTGTTGAAAAAGCGAAAGCAAATGGCGCTTATGTTTGCGTAGCAGCCGATATCCTGTCTCTGGCGCTCCTCAAGCCGCCCGGCGAATGGGGTGCAGACGTTGCCATCGGCAATACCCAGCGCTTTGGCGTGCCCATGGGCTATGGCGGCCCGCATGCAGCCTATTTTGCCTGCTCCGAAGATTTTAAACGCCAGATTCCAGGCCGTATCATTGGGGTGTCGGTGGATAAGCACGGCCAACGCGCGCTGCGCATGGCGCTCCAAACCCGCGAGCAACATATCCGCCGCGAGAAAGCGACTTCCAATATCTGCACGGCTCAGGCGCTGCTGGCCAATATGGCGGCCATGTACGCCGTATATCATGGCCCAAAAGGTATTTCCGGAATTGCCCGCCGTACTTATGCGATGGCGGCTGCACTGGATTCAGCCATGACCAAAGCCGGTTTGGCTCAAACCAATCGCCGCTTTTTCGATACGCTGCGCTTTGAAATTTCCGGCGAAAAACAAGCCGCCGTACGCGCCAAAGCGGCGGCCGCGGGTTTCAATTTTTACTACGATCAAAACGCCATTCAAATTTCCTTAGACGAAACGACTACGGAAGCCGACCTCAATGACATACTGAATGTGTTCGGTGTGGATGCGAAAGGTGCTGCCGGTAACGCTCAGTCCGGCTTGAACGAACTCAACCGCGAGTCGGATTACCTGACGCATCCCGTGTTCAGTGCTTATCATACCGAAACGGACATGATGCGCTACCTGAAACGCCTGGAAAATCGCGACTTGTCGCTGATGCACTCCATGATTTCGCTGGGTAGTTGCACCATGAAACTGAATGCTGCCACGCAAATGATTCCGGTCAGTTGGGAAAACTGGTCGAACATGCACCCGTTCATGCCGGCCAATCAGGTAAAAGGCTACGCACAAATCATCAGCGAACTGGAATCATGGCTTTGTGAAATTACAGGCTTTACTGCTTGTTCACTGCAACCCAATTCCGGTGCACAGGGCGAATACGCTGGCTTGATGGCCATTCGTGCTTACCACGAAGCGCATGGTAACAGCCATCGAAACATTTCCCTGATCCCCTCTTCTGCACACGGTACCAACCCGGCCAGCGCTGTCATGGCAGGCATGGAAGTCGTGGTGGTGGCCTGCGACGAGCGCGGTAATATTGATGTGGCTGATTTGCGCGCCAAGGCGGAGCAACACGCCGCCAACCTGTCGTGTCTCATGGTGACTTACCCCAGCACGCACGGTGTATTTGAAACCAGCATCAAGGAAATTTGCGACATCATCCACCAGTACGGCGGTCGTGTGTACATGGATGGCGCTAATATGAACGCTCAGGTGGGCCTGACCAGTCCGGCCACCATTGGCGCGGATGTGTGCCACTTGAA
>JADZBJ010000125.1 GCA_020852155.1 Saprospiraceae bacterium
AGCCGCCGCAAGCAGCCCCGAGCGCAAAAACCTGGCTGTTATTCGCGCCGGCGAGTATGAAGGTCTGCCTGAAAAATTGCAGGACCCAAACTGGAAACCCGACTTTGGCCCGGCAAAATTCAACGCCCAAAGCGGCGCAACGGTTATCGGCGCCCGCGATTTTCTGATTGCCTATAATGTCAACCTCAATACCACGTCTGTTCGCAGGGCCAATTCCGTAGCCTTCGATATTCGTGAAAAAGGGCGCGTCATCAACGACCCTGTCACTGACAAGCCCATGAAAGGTCCCGACGGCGAACCCATGCGGCAACCCGGCACGCTCAAAGGCGTAAAGGCCATTGGCTGGTTTATCGAAGAATATGGCGTGGCGCAAATTTCCATGAACATCACCGACATCCGCGCTACCCCGCTGCACCTGGCCTTTGAAGAATGCCGCCGCAGTGCCGACAGTCGCGGTATGCGCGCGACGGGTTCTGAACTGGTCGGGCTGGTACCGCTTCAGGTTATGCTGGATGCCGGTAAATTTTTCCTGAAAAAACAGGAACGCAGCGTGGGCGTCAGCGAAAGCGAACTCATCAAAATTGCCGTAAAAAGCATGGGACTGGATGAACTCGGCCCGTTTGATCCGCAGCGCAAAATCATTGAGTATAACCTGGATTCAGGTAAAGCCTCAAAACTGTTAATCAGCAAAAACCTGCGCGAATTCGCCGATGAAACCGCCTCTGAAAGTCCTGCTCCCGGCGGCGGCTCTATCAGTGCCTATGTGGGTGCTTTGGGCGCCTCCCTCGCAGCGATGGTCGCTAACCTGTCAGCGCACAAACGCGGCTGGGATGAGCGCTGGGAAGAGTTTTCTGATGCCGCCGAACGCGGACAACAGTACAAAGATCAACTCCTGCGTCTGGTGGATGAAGATACCGAAGCCTTCAATGCCATCATGGCTGCCTTCGGGCTGCCCAAAGGAACGCCCGACGAAAAGCAGGCGCGCACCAACGCTATTCAGGCGGCAACACGCAAGGCCATTGAAGCGCCCTTGCGCGTGATGCGTATTACCTCGGCATCGTTTGATGTGATTCGGCAAATGGCCCAGACTGGCAATCCAAATTCCGCTTCGGATGCTGGCGTTGCAGCCTTGTGCGCCCGCGCAGCCGTACATGGCGCATTCCTGAATGTAAAAATCAATGCCTCCGGATTGACGGATAAAGAATGGGCGCAACAAGTGCTGGCAGAAGGCCAACAAATGGCTGAAGCCGCCGACCGCGCCGAACAGGAAATCCTGGGGATTATTAAGTTGTAGTTGGAGGTTGAAGGAGTTGAAAAGTGGTTGAAAGTTGAAGTGGTTGAAAATGGTTATTTGGTGATTTGGGTATTTGAGTATTTGAGTATTTGGTAAAAACAAGGTCATAGTCCCCCAAAATCTGTCATCCTGAACGAAGTGAAGGATCTGGCCCGACAGTCGTGAACACAACCCTTCGTGGGTTGCAGATCCTTCACTACGTTCAGGATGACAACTTTTTTACAGGGTGTAAATTGCCAACTTTCAACTCCTTCAACATTTCAACCTTCAACCACTTTTCAACTTTCAACTCCTTCAACAAAAAAAACATCATTATGCATCAAAAAATAACCTTTTCAGGGCTGATTGCCCTTTTTGGCCTGTGCGTTTTACCTGGTGTAGCGCAGGCGCAAACAGACGAAACCGCCGCGATCAAGGCTGTGATCGAACGTTTTTTTGACGGACTTGAAAAAAGTGATACGGTCGTGTTAAAAAGCGCCTGCACGGACATGACGGTTTTGCAAAGTTTCATCAAAACCAAAACGGGCGCTTACCGGATTGTCAATGAATCATTTGGCGAATTCCTGACGATTGTGGCGCAACCCCACAAGGAAGTCTATGACGAGCGTATATCCTACGAATCCATCATGATCGAGCCTGCACTGGCTTCTGTCTGGACCCCCTACGAATTTTTTATTGACGGCAGGCGCTCGCATTGTGGCACCAACTCTTTCCAGTTGGTCAAGACCGCCGAGGGCTGGCGCATTCAATACATCATTGATACCCGGCGCAAAGACTGCGATTAATTTTTCTTGATGATTTCCGGGCATAAAAAAAGCCGTTGCTGTATGGGCAACGGCTTTTTTTTCGCTTGAGTAACGATTACAGGCCGTACAATACGCCGACGTTGATACCGATACCACGGTTTTTCACCTTGAGGTCGGCATCTTCTGCTGCATCACTGGTGTTCATGTTTGCCAGACCCAGGTTGTAACGAGCGTCTGCAAACAGACGCATATTGTCGCTCAAACCGAATTGAGCGCCAAGGCCCAGATTAAAACCTAAGTCAGTACGGTTGTACTCATCATCTTTGAAGTTAATGTCATCTGTAGTTTTTTCAGTACCTGTTACTGAGTTAGTGCTTTCACTTTTAACTTTACCTGAAAAAGCATAGCTGAAGTTAGGGCCTGCCAGCACATAACCTTGTGCAGATTCGCCGCCAAAAGAATACTTCGCCAGTACTGGAATATCCAGGTAGTTGACGATAATATCAGACTTAAATGACACGGAAATACCCAAAAGATCTCCAGAAAATTCCTGACGACCGCCTTTTGCAGTGTAATTGGCTTCCGCCTGGATAGCAAAATTTTCGGTCACGCCGACTTCCAGTACAGCTCCGAATGAGTATAATGGCAGGCTTTTAAAATCTACGATCGATGTGAGCGAGTCAACGCCTGTCCAAGATTGGCTGGCCAGGTTCAAACCTGCTTTAGCGCCGACAGAAATTTGAGATTGTGCTGCGAAAGCAACGAAAACGAATGCCACGAGGGCTGCAATTTTTAGCTTCATGTGTTAATTCTACGATTTGAATATTGGTTAAATTAGTCAGTCGCAACAGTGCCATACCACTGCGCTACATGTTAAAGATACGACAGTAAGGCGGGATTAAAAAACAAAAATCAAACTTTTTTAGAGTGTGTTCGGGAATTGGGTTTGTGCCGAACGAGGGAAAATTTGATTTTGATCAAGGCAAAATTTGCAGGCTTA
>JADZBJ010000126.1 GCA_020852155.1 Saprospiraceae bacterium
CCAGGATTTGGGGGGATGACCTGGATTTGTGGATTTCGATTTTGCAGGATTATTCTTCAAATCAACTAATCTTAAATCCTGTAATCCAAAAATCCCCCCAAATCCTGGTCAAGACAGTTATTTATATAAGCAGAGAAGCGCTCTGTGTTAGAAAAAATGGCCTGCAAGCACCATCGCTCACAGGCCATTTAATTTTTCAAATTTCAAATTGTATATTTTTTTTAATTTGAAATTTGAAATATCTAATTTGAAATTTGAAAAGTATCAAAACACCAATTCCATTTCAATCTGGCGTTTTTGCATATCCACGGCTGAAACCAGAATCTGCACCCGATCGCCCATTTTGAACTCGCGTTTGTAGCGGCGTCCTTTGGCGCGCAGGTTGCCTTCTTCCAGCGTGTAGGTATCGTCGAGGTGGCGAAATTCCACCAGACCTTCGGCTTTTGAGCCTTCTACTTCCACAAAAAAGCCGCGTTCGATCATGCCGCTGATCGTGCCGTCAAAAGTCTGACCGATGCGCGACTGCATGAATTCCGCCTGTTTGTACTTGATGCTTTCACGTTCAGCGTCGGCGGCTTTACGCTCCTGAGCGCTGATGTGTTTGCATTGTTCTTCGAGTTTGGTTTTGTCCACCCGATAGGATTTTCCGTCGAGGTTGCGCTCCAGAATGCGGTGCGCCAGCACGTCGGAGTATCGGCGAATGGGGGAAGTAAAGTGGCTGTAATGCGAAAATCCGAGTCCGTAGTGGCCAATGTTATTGGTACTGTACACGGCTTTGGCCATGGTTCGGATGGCCAGCGGTTCCAGCACTTTCAGTCGGTCGTCCTTGCGGGCCGCTTGCATTAACTGGTTGAACGATTGCGCGATCTGGCGCGGCGTATCCACCTTGAGCGGATGCCCCATTTCTGCGGCAAAGCGCGCAAAATCGGCCACCCTCGACATGTCCGGCAAATCGTGAATACGATAGACGAACGGGTATTCGGCTCCGGCAGGGCCGTCTCCGCCGACGCCGCCTTTTTGATCCATGAATATCGCTACCTCCTGATTGGCCAGCAGCATGAAATCCTCGATCAGCAGGTGAGCCTCCTTCCGCTCCTTGACATAAGCCTCAATTGGCACACCATTTTCATCTAATTTGAAGCGGACTTCATCTGTTTCAAAACCGATGGCGCCGTTCTTTTCGCGGGCTTTGCGCATCTTTTTGGCGAGGCGGTCAAGCGTCAGCACGGCCCATTCCAGTTCGCTATAACGCGGGTGTTTGAGCAGGCTTTCGGACGCTTTTTTCTCGATGATGGTCTGCGCTTCTTCATAAGCAAAACGCTTGGCCGAGTGGATGACCGTTTTACCAAACCAGCGCGATACAATTTTCTCTTTTTCATCAAAAACAAACACCGCCGAGAAGGTCAGGCGGTCTTGTTCAGGTACCAGAGAACAAAGGTTATTGCTCAGTTTTTCAGGCAACATCGGACAAACGCGATCCACCAGATACACCGAAGTGCTGCGCTCGTAGGCCTCTCGATCCAGGTTAGAATCGGGCTTGAGGTAATGCGTCACATCGGCGATGTGAACGCCCACTTCGAGGTGGCCATTTTCAAGGGTTCGGACGCTCAGGGCATCGTCGAAGTCCTTGGCGTCTTCGGGGTCAATGGTGAAGGTCAGGATGTCGCGGAAGTCGCGGCGACGGGCAATTTCCTGTTCGGAAATATTATCAGGAATGCGTCGTGCCTCAGCTTCGGCTTCTTCGCTATGCGACAGTTGAAAACCCTGGTTAATCCGGATTTTTTTCATTTCAAAGTCGCTGCCACCCACGTTACCGAGGGTTTGGGTCACTTTCCCGACCGGAACCCTGCCTGTGCCTTCCTGCCAGTCTGTAATGCGCACGACCACTTTTTCACCGTCGCGCGCCTCGCCAGCGGCTTCCAAGGGGATAAAAATGTCGGTGAGCATGTTCGGATTATCCGGCAGACACAAGCCGTATTTGCGGCTTTGGCGGTAGGTGCCGATAAAGAACTCGTTGGCGCGTTTGAGTACAGCCACGATTTCGCCTTCGGGTTTGCGCTCTGGCAACCCTCGACGACGCGGCGCGGCAGAGAACAACATAACACGCACCGTGTCGCCATGCAATGCGCCATTGACATGCCGATTCGGCACATAAACGTCCGTATCCAGCATTTCAGACACAATGTAGGCTGCGCCTGTGCGCGTCATGTCCACACGACCTTCAATGATTTTTCGGGATGAAGATGATTTTTTAGGCGTATGCTTTTCAAATTTCTCAATTTTACGGTGCTCCGCAGGCTTGGCAGGCGCAGGGGCCTCCTCTTCCTCTATACCGAGGTGGCGAAAAGCAATACCAAACTTGTTCAGGGAAAATTCAGCGACGGTTCCGGCATTCACCAACTGCTCAAGTGCATGTTGGGCAGAATCCTTGTTGTTGTCCACCCGCAGGTGTTCGATAATTTGGCTTGGGGAAAACTGTTTCTTGGGATGAGCGAGTAAATACCTTAAAATGTCAATTTGGAGTTGTTGGGCGGTCAACTTTTTACCGCCCTTTTTTTTGTTTTTGGTCATTGATTGGATTGAAAATGATAAAAATTGATCAGTTTCAGAGAAACAAACGGGATTAATCAAGTTGGGTTTCGAACATCTTTCGATGGAAATTTCTCTTTACTGATTTTTACAAAGGTATAAAATTTTGTCGAATTTGGCAACTTGGCGCGAATGATTCAATCTGCGTAAAAAACGCAAAGCGGTAAAGGCGACATTAGGGTTAGAACAAATCCAGGCGCATCAAAATCAAATGAATAAACAAGGGTGTATTGCCGGAAATTCCATGATCGGCCCAAAAATCAAATCCTGTCATCCACTAATCCTGCAAATCCTGATACTTTTGGGCCGATTTTCAGCCACATCATGCAAATACAACG
>JADZBJ010000127.1 GCA_020852155.1 Saprospiraceae bacterium
ACAACAGCAAAACCATGCCGTTACCGATCGCCGTTTTGCCTATTTTCAACATACCAACGACCTGATTCGAAACCTCAACTTTTTTGGCTCCTGCGAAGTTGATTTCTATCAACGCATTGATAGTCAGGTTAATAACAAGCCTGTATTGACCAACCTGTTGCTCAATTTGCGCTATCGGGCTTCCAAACGTTTAAACCTGAACGCCGGTTATGACAACCGCAGAAACATCATTTACTACGAGTCGTACAAAAATTTCATAGACCAGTTGATCGATGATGAAACGCGCCAGGGACTCAGGTTGGGCGCTAATGTCAAGATTCATAAAACCATAAACCTGGGTATCAACAGTTCATGGCGCTTTCAAAAGAGCGATTTGAACCTCTCTAAAAACCTGAATGCCTACCTGAATATCAGTCGCCTGCCCGGTCTGAATGCCTATTTATCCCTTTCAGCCAACATGCTGCAAACCAATTACCTGAACAGCAATTTTTACGGCGCAAGGCTTACCAAACCACTGCTGCACAACAAGTGCAATCTCGAATCATACTATCGTCGGGTGGATTATCAATACAAAAGTTTTGAAACCAACATCATCCATCAGGACATAGGAGGATTTGATTTTTCATGGAATTTGACTCGAAAACTGGGATTATATCTCACCTGGGAAGGTACCTTTGAGCAACGTAAACCAACATTCAATCGAGTTAATACCAGATTGATCCGCAGATTTTAAGTGCCAACGCATTATTGAAACCTGCTCGCAAAAACACTTTATCAACACCATGCACACATTCAAAACCACCCTGGGACTCTTGTTCCTGACTGCGCTATTGGCCTGTAATTCCCAACCCAAAGTGATCGAAGCCGAGAGCAGCGCTACTGATAAACCTATATTTCAGGATCCGGGAGCGGCAACCAATCATGAAGGCCATAATCATCCGGTTGCAGAAGGCAGCAATGGCGGTGAAGAGCATAAAGTCACCGTCGCAGAGGTTTTAAATACTGAAAAATACTCCTACCTGCGCGTTCAGGAAAATGGCGCGGAAACCTGGATTGCCATTTCAAAGCGGGATGTCAACGTGGGCGGAAGTTATATTTATAAAGGCGGACTCCTGAAGAATAACTTCTTCAGCAAAGAGTTCAACCGCACTTTTGAAACGGTCTTACTCGTCGGTGATTTCAGGGATGCAAACGCAGCTGCCGCCAGCGCAGCATTACCTCAGCCTGCAGCAACCGTAGAACCGCCCAAAAGCGTAAAAGCCGCACCCGGTGCTGTAAAAATTGCTGATCTGGTGGCCAACCTGAAAAAATACGAAGGCAAAACTGTTGCTGTCACTGGTAAAGTCGTCAAGATCAATCCCATGATTATGGGCCGCAACTGGATTCACCTGCAAGATGGCTCTGGTAAAAACCTCGACCTGACCGTCACGACCAACGAAATGGTCAAACTGGGCGATGTTGTTACGCTCGAAGGCGCATTTAACCTCAATCGGGATTTTGGCGCAGGATACAGGTATGACTATATTGTAGAAGGAGCGAAAGTGAAATAACCTCCCAAGTAAACAGATTAAACACCAATGGCGCTAAAACACTAAGTTTTTGATTATCAAACTTTTGTGTTTTAGCGCCATTGGCGTTTAATGATCCTCGTTACTAATAATCACGTCAATTTTTTGTGTTTCCATTTCGCAATCAGGCTGATGACCACCAGCCCCGCCACAATATAATACACAAAATCCGGTACCGGAACGGGGTCACCCGCAGCATAAGAATGCAGTCCTGACAGGTAGTAGTTCACGCCGAAATAAGTCATCGCCACCGACGCCCAGCCAAACAGTGTAGCCACGTTGAAGGCATAAAGTCCGCGCAAGCCAGGGACAAATCGCATGTGCAGAATAAAGGAATAAACCAAAATGGTCACCAAAGCCCACGTTTCCTTGGCATCCCAGCCCCAATAACGGCCCCAGGATTCGTTGGCCCAAACGCCGCCGAGGTAGGTGCCGATGCTCAACATGAACAAGCCGCCAATCAACGTCATTTCACTGATCCAGGATAACTCGCGGATGATTCGGTAGATATTGTCCTTATTTTTTTCGGAAGCAACGATCATAAAAATCAGGTTCAGGACGCCAATAATCGCGCCCAGTACCAGAAAGCCATAACTACCGGCTTCCAGCGAAACGTGAATGGTCAGCCAGTAAGATTTCAGGACGGGCACCAACGGCGTAATTTCAGGATCAAGCCAACTCAGTCCTGCCACCATCATAATCGTCGCTGCCAGTACATTCGTTGCCGCCAGTGCGCCGAGTGATTTTCTGGCAAAAATAACACCCGCCAATACCGTCGTCCAGCCGATATAAATCATGGATTCGTAGCCATTGCTCCAAGGCGCGCGACCAGAGACATACCAGCGCAGTCCAAGACCAAGGGTATGCAAGGCAAATGCACTCCAAAACAGGATATTCACCACTTTAACCGCCTTGTCCAGCTTCAGATTAGGCTTGAACACCGATGTAAACAACAATACCAGATACGCCAGACCCAACAGTCCATAATAACCGGTCAATCGGTTAAAAATGTCCATTTTGTTCAGCAATAGTTCGGCATTGATCTTGCTTTCCGAAGGCAAAATCTCGCCGCCGTATTTCTGCTGATACAGCTGTAATTCGCCAATAATTTTATCGCAAACGCTCCAGTCGCCATCTTTCAGCGCTTTGTTCAGCGACGGAATATAAATCGGATAGAACATCTCAATGATAGAACCGCCGCCCTGCATATCGTGATTGTGCGGCACATCAGACACCGACGCCCAGGTTTGGGAGGTATCGCCTGGCACTGGAAAAACCTTCATGAATCGCCCGGAAAAAATCAAGGCACAGATATTCACCTTTTCATCCAGTTTAATCAGTTCCTTTTCAAAAACACCCCGATCGCGTGGCGGTACGTTGTAGGCGTTTCGGACGACATCTTTCAGGATATAATCGCCTTTTTCATCAAAAAAAGTGTTATAAGAAACCATGTTTGCCTGCGTATGCAACAGGTTTCTGACTTCTTCGTGTTTGCCCAGTTTGATGATTTCAGCATCGTACCAGGCTTCGGGGTTGGCGGCCATTCCGAGAACAATTTGCTCGGCAGATTGCCCGAACAGACTTTCTTTTCTGGAAATTTTACGCAAAACCTCGCTCGAAAACGTATTCAGGGGTTTCAGGCGGCCCTTGTGGTCTTGCATCAGCACCTCGCCAAACAATTTGGCATGACTGGCACTGATCGGCGGATTTTCAGGCATTGGCGGCCCGGCCCAAAGCAATTGCGCAGAAAACAACAGAAAAGCAATACTGAAGGCGCTTTTGGAAGTCGCCCTTAGGCCCTTGATATTTTCGGCCAACTGACTGAACCTGCTTTTTTTACTGAACAAAGTCAGTACCATGCCAAGCGTCAGCAGGATGTAGCCCAGGTAAGAAATCCAGGTGCCCGGAGCGTCGTAGTTCACGCTCAGGTAAGTGCCCAGTTCATCCTGATCGTATGAAGACTGGAAGAAACGATACCCGTCATAGTCCAGGATATTATTCATGAAAATGCGTTGATTTCGCTGAACATTTGCCCTTGTATCCACCAAAGTCACTTCGCTGGCATAGGAAGATGCGTTGTCGGTGCCTGGATATCGCTCCATGATAAAGTCGCGTAATTGTATGGAAAAAGGCAGCACACGGCGTTTGGAACCATACGCAATAGCCAGTGCAGATTGGCCAAAATCGGCCACGACAGGCAGCCCTTCACGCCCCTGAGTCCCGGTCACAAACAGTTCTTTTTCATCTTGTCCGTATTTGACCCGAATGCGCAATCCGCCCTCGCTGGTGCTCATCATTTTTCGCCCCGTTGAAGACAATTGCGTTCCGGCCTGTGGCTTAAAATCGCCAAAAACGAAGTTTTGAACGCCATTGGAATACAAACTCCGCAACATCAATGGATGATACATACCCGGCGCCAGTGTGTCGCGCGTTTGCGTAGCCATGACCATCTGGGCGTAAGGCGTACCGGCGATGAAGGTCAGGTTTTTATTTTCGTATTTAATGTTGAAAGCCGCGGGATCTTCGGGGCCGCCAAAATTGAATAACGTACCGTGAATTTCCTTTTTATCACCCTGCGAAACGAGGTATTCTTCCCGTCCGCCAGCGCCGCCAATGACGATTTTCAGGGTAGGTTTTCCGGCGGGATCATCTACTAGTTCTTCGACCGGGTTGGGCACGAATTCCAGCAGTTCGACGTCAAGGGGTTGTTGCCCGACGATATATGACCTTTTGAAATGGTTATTTCCTAACGAAGCAAACAGCACAGGCTCGTCAAAGGAAAATCTTTTGCCGTTGTTGGCGACCTGAAATTGAAGGTAGGTTTCAGCCGACAAAAAAGAGTTGGAAGCACTGCCTTCGCGAATGCCCATCATGCCTTCGTAGCCGAAATAACGCGTCACGCCTGAGCCGATTAAAATGACGATCATGGCCAGGTGAAAAGTCAGAATGGCCCATTTTTTTTGCTGTACCAGCCTGAAACGACGAATATTTTCAATCAGGGAAATACCAAACAGGATCAAAAGCGCCTCAAACCAGTGGGCTTTGAAAATCACCTTTTGCGCAGCGCTCGTACCAAAGTCATTTTCGATAAATGTTGCAACACCGATGGCGGCGGCAAACAATATCATATAAAACATCGCTGCGGATGGGGAAAACAGCGAGTTGTAGAACTTTTTTAAAAACTCCATAAAAAACCTGACAATCTTGAGCCGCTAAGATAATTAGTCTGCAGGCAACCACAGGAAGCAATGGATGAATCGGGAATTTTTCAGGCTGAAATTTTCATCCGACCGCGCAAGCCGCACATTTAATCGGTCATCTGGAAGATTTTGTCTTGAAAATACGCACTGACAGCATCAAAATTGAATAGCTGTTGTTTCAGTGTTTTACTTTTCGGCTTCACGTCCATTTTCTATGCTTAAAGCACAAAATCTAACGCAACAATACCGGGCCGCAAATGGCTCTATGCTCACCGTATTAGACAGTATCAGTTTTGACATTGATGCCGGCGAAACCTTTGCCATCATCGGGCCAAGCGGCTCAGGCAAAACAACCCTGCTTGGCTTGTGCGCAGGCCTCGATCGCGCCGCATCGGGCAGCGTAACCCTGAATAATATTGAATTAAATCCGCTGTCGGAAGACGAACGGGCAGCCGTACGAAATCAGTACGTGGGTTTTGTCTTTCAAAATTTTCAACTCATTCCCACGCTGACGGCTTTGGAAAATGTGATGGTGCCGCTCGAGTTGCGCAACGACCCAAAAGCCGAAACAGTCGCCGCAGCATGGCTGAAAAAAGTCGGACTGGAGCATCGCCTCGACCACTACCCTTCCCAACTTTCCGGCGGCGAGCAACAACGTGTCTGCATCGCCCGTGCCTTCAGTAATCATCCGGCAATTCTCTTTGCCGACGAACCCACCGGCAACCTCGACGCTGATAATGCAGCCGGTATCGTTGACCTGATCTTTGAACTGAATAAAACAGCAGGCACAACCCTCGTTCTGGTCACCCACGACCCGGACCTGGCCAAAAGATGCGGCAAAACCCTGAAACTGAAAGGCGGAAAAGCGGTGGAATGATGCGATTGATTCGATTAAATCCGATTGATTCGATTGATAAATAATCTGCCAAATCAGGCTAACCGCAAATGACGCTAAAAACGCAAAAGTTTGAAAATCAGCAACTGTGCGTTTTTAGCGTCATTTGCGGTTCATCTAAAAAGCACAGGTTTGCTAACTGTGTGACAGTTACAAACCCAGCGCTTGCCTTAACTGTGCCGCATCCTTGAAGTGAATGCCTTGCAGTCCCGCCTCCTGCGCTGCGGTCACATTGGCTAAATTATCATCAATGAACACAGCCTTGTGTGGCGTGAGGGCATAACGTTCTATCAGGATGTTGTAAATTTCAGGGAAAGGCTTGCGCGTCATTTCTGCGCCAGACACAACAATGCCTTCAAACCAGTGCAGGAAATCATACAATTCCAGGGCTTTGGGAAAGGTTTCAGCGCTCCAGTTGGTCAGCGCCAACAAGCGATAACGGCCATCGGCTTTCAGTTCGCGAAGCAACTCAACCGTCGGCTGTATCGGCCCGCCCAGCATTTCCTCCCAGCGGCCATAAAAGGCACGAATTTCAGTTTCCCATTCAGGCCACTGATCTACCAAAAGTTGAGTTCCGGCCTCCAGCGTTCGCCCGGCGTCCTGCTCGATATTCCAGTCGTGGGTGCAAATGTTTTCAAAGAAAAACTGACGCTTGTCTGTATCTGGAATAACCGTCCTGAAAACATATTCAGGATTCCAGTCAACTAAAACGCCTCCAAGGTCGAATACAATTGTGTCTAACATTTTAAATCAGGTATAAAAAAGGCGGCGAAGATAGATCAGGATTTACATTTGCCCCAACCGACTATTCAGCGCATGTTTGGATTTCGGACTTTGGGCTCCGAGCGGCAATTTTTGTTTTAAAGAAGACAAAAATTTCTCGCTCTCCTCTCAAAACTGAAATCCAAACATGCGCTCAGACAAATCCTGTATGCTACAAAACTGGCTTAAGCCACCTTCGGCTTCTTTTTTTTCCAAAGTAAAACACCTGCCCGAAAATGCCCTGGGCAACCGCTTGTTGCGCCAACATGACGACACGCTGCCGGACTTGAAAAAAGTCAAAGTGGCCTTGTTGGGCACTGATGAAAAATCAGCCAATGCCGTTCGCGAACAATTGTATGAAATGGCATGGGCGTTCCCGGAAAATTCAATCGCCGACCTGGGTAACCTGCGCAAAGCGGAACCGACCCTGCTCATTCAAGTGATTTATGAATTATTGAGCGGCAAGGTAGTGCCCGTTATTTTGGGGCAGTCAGACGACCTGGCGCGCGCACAGTTTTTGGCGTATCAGGAAGCCAAAGCCCTCGTTAACCTCGCGGTGATTGACCAGCGTTTGCAGGACGATGTGTACGCACCCATGCTGCAACCCCGGCGTCATCCGATGCTGCTGCACTTTTCCCTGATCGGGCATCAGATGCATCAAATGCTGCCAGCCTGGAATACCTTCCTGCAACAGCATAATTTCGACACTGCCAGACTGGGGCGCTCCCGCACAGCGATGGAAGAAACCGAACCGCTGTTGCGCGATGCCGATCTGTTGGCCTTTCACCTGGGCGCTATTCGGCAAAGCGAGGCTCCGGCCACGACCCACCCTTCGCCATCGGGTTATTTTACAGAAGAAGCCTGCCAGTTGTGCCGTTATGCCGGCATGAGCGACAAACTGACGTCTTTCGGTTTATATGGCTGGTCGCCTGATCGCGACCGCGACGCACAAACGGCGCGCATCGCCGGGCAGATGGTCTGGTATTTTCTGGAAGGTTTTTTTGCCAGAAAAGGCGATTATCCAGTGTCCACAGCCGGACTAACTGAATACGTCGTGGATTTCAGAAAACTCAATTTTCAAATTACCTTCTGGAAAAGCGGCAAAACCGGTCGCTGGTGGATGCAGGTGCCCAGCGGAAGCAAACGCAAGCACGAACGGCATCGCCTTGTTCCTTGTTCATATCAGGATTACCAACTCGCCTGCCGCGATGAACTGCCTGAACGACTGATGCAAGCCCTGAGTCGTTTTGATTAACGGGCCTTTGGTGGCAAAAGCGATATTTCAGGCGTCGTTTTACCGTTATATCTCTAATAGCACGGTAAATCAATCTGTATTTTCTTCATAAACAGACCAATCCCGACATAACTTTGCACAGCGTTTGCAAAACCAGTGTTTTTCAACACATTCTTTAAACATGCCCATTGATATAATTTTCATTGCGTCTTTTGCCTACGGATTCTGGCAGGGTTACACGCGGGGTATCATTGGCACGGTATTCAATATACTGGCGTACGTTTTTGGCATTACACTGGCCTTTAAAATGACCCCGACCACGACCAATATACTGGAACGTCTGTTTAATTCAGACAATCCGGCTATGTTCGTTGGCGCTTTTGTTGTCAATCTGGTGTTCATTATGTTCATCATGCACATGGCCGCCAAAAGCCTCGAAGGCGTCTTTCAGGCCGTTTATCTGGGCATTATCAACCAAATCGCCGGCGGCATTTTCACTGGCTCGTTAATGGTCTTGATTTGGAGTGTTTTGCTTTGGTTTTTGGTAAAAGTCAACTTCATGAATGACGCGACCGTTGCCGAATCGCGATCCTATCCGTTTTTGAAAGAGCTCCCGGCACAGTCCAAGGTCATTTTACAAAGGTTCAAGCCGCTCGGCGAAGAAATCTGGGGAACATCCCTTAACTGGATGGACAGGCTGGAGCGTTACGGACAGGATAAAACAGGCGGAGATAAACCCAAAATCTATGAAATTCCAGAGGGTAAAGACGATATTATCATCGAGAATGACCCCTATGACAATAGTTCTGCCAAACAGAAAAAACCTGTAACTGCCGACGAACCGATCATCGAAAACTAATCTATACCCGGATTTAAGTGATTTTGAAGATTCACATGATTGATTATCTTGATTTCAATGATTTACAGACGCGAGTCGTTCAAAACCACTTTCGGTTGACTATAATGGACAGCAAGATTTCCAACCCGCTACAAAGGTTTCAGGCGTTTTCAAGTCTGAATATCTTTATCTTTTTCAGCCTGATTGCCCTGACCTGGCTTGCAGCCTGCCAATCGCAACCATCAACGAATAATTCCAGCACTCAACGCAAACCCGAAGTCATGACCGAACCGGACTGGGCCAAAAGCGCCGTACTCTACGAACTCAACGTCCGTCAGTTCAGCCCGGAAGGCAATTTTGCCGGTGTTCGCGCACAATTACCTCGTTTGAAAGAACTCGGCGTTGACGTTATCTGGCTAATGCCCATTCATCCCATCGGCGTCGAAAATCGCAAGGGAAGCCTCGGCAGCCCTTATTCAGTGCGCGATTATCTGGCCGTCAATCCTGATTATGGCACGACCGACGACCTGAAAGCATTAGTCAGCGAAGCCCACCAACTGGGCCTGAAAGTCATCCTCGACTGGGTGCCCAACCATACTTCCTGGGATAGTGAGTGGAAACACGCTCACCCGGAATATTTCACGCGCTATAATGGAAACTTCACAGTTCCGCTCAACGAACACGGCGAACCCATTGCTGACTGGTCTGATGTCTGCGACCTGGATTATGCCCAGCCCGCTACACGCCGCGCCATGATTCAGGCGATGCAACACTGGATAAAAACATGCGATATTGACGGCTTCCGCGTGGACATGGCTGGTCTGGTCCCGAACGATTTCTGGGCAGAATGTCGCCCGGCCCTCGACTCTGTTAAAAAGGTGTTTATGCTGTCGGAGTGGCAAGACGAACCGGCGCATTTCACCTCTGCTTTTCAATGCAATTACGGCTGGAAATGGAAAGACATCACCAAAGACATTGCAGCCGGAAAACAAAACGCCCAAAGCCTGGATACGCTCATCCGTTTCTTGGATGATTTTTACCCAAAAGACTATTACCAACTCTATTTCACGCAAAATCACGACGAAAACTCGTGGAATGGTTCAGAAAAAGAACTCTATGGCCCGGCTGCCGACGCATTCAATGTGCTGATGTTTACCTGGCAAGGCATGCCGATGTTGTATTGCGGACAGGAGGACAACCTCAATCAACGACTTGATTTTTTTGAAAAAGACCCGATCAAGTGGGGCAAATTTGAAAAAACGACATTTTATCAAAATCTCTGCGCGTTGAGGCACAACAACAGGGCCTTGCATTCCGGTAAAAATGGCGGTCAACTCACCAAAATTTCCACCAACACAGATCAGGCGGTTTATGCCTTTACCCGTGAAAAAGAAGGCGACAGGGTCATCGTCATTTTAAACCTGTCCAAAATCCCGCAAACTGTCCAACTCAGTCCGAAGGAGGAGATGACGGTCGCATTTGTCAATGTCTTTAACAACAGTACCATTCAGGTCACACAGGATATGGCATTGCAACTCAAGCCTTGGGAATACCTCGTACTGACCAACAAATAAGCACGCTATGGCACGCCAGTTATTTCATGGTATTTTCGGAAAAACAATCGGGTTTCTAGCGGTCATGCTGCTGTTTTGGTGCTGCAACGACACAAGCCACAAAACGGGAAAAGCCCCTGCCCCACCCGCTCCGAAGGATGCCAGTTGTCAAATCGGCATCACCGATCTGAATTGCTGGGTGGAAAGGGATATGTTTTTTGTCACAGGCGTTTGCAGCAATGAAAGCGGCGACTGGAAAAGCATCACCCTGCGCATGTCGCCCGTGAACGCTGAACAACAACCCGTAATGATCAATCAACAACCCTACGACACCTTACCCGTACAATCATCCGCTATTCCGCCCAAAGGACGCAGCGCCTTTATCGGCTGGTGGTCATTAAGCAAGTTTTCAGCCACGCCTGATTCTGCCATGATCGGCTGCCAGTCAGGCCAGGTAGTCAGTCAGGGAGCAATGCTGACGGCCAGCGAACAAAGCGGCGTCAAGTTCATGTCAACCGGCCCGAACCCTGTGGAGAAAGGCTGGCAAGCGACAACCGCCATTGAAAACCTGCTGCCTGCCACCGCTAACCACCCTCGATGCGAACTGCTAATTTATGGAACAGACAAGCGCCTTTGGATGACAACAGTACTCAACCCTGAAGACGCCCAACAACGCGCCAGTATCTTGCAGGTTTCGCAGGAAGGGCCTGTCAAACAAGGCGACAAACGCCTGTGGAGCAGCCTCGTATTTTATGATAATCTGCCCAATCAACTCAGACAATCAAAAATCGGAAGCGTTGAATTCATTCCCTTTGAACAACGATAATAAACATAAATCCGGACATATATGCAACACACTGCCCTTGAACGTTTTCTGAAATACGTTCAGATTGACACCCAAAGCGACCCCAACAGTCCGACGACGCCCAGCACAGAAAAACAAAAAAACCTGGGCCGTGTACTCGTCGCTGAATTACT
>JADZBJ010000128.1 GCA_020852155.1 Saprospiraceae bacterium
AAAATTTAATTCTGCTCGGCGTTAAAATTTTCGCCTTAGAACCCGACTAAGACTGCAAATTTTGCCTTGATCAAAATCAAATTTTCTCTCGTTCGGCTCAAACCCAATTCCCGAACACGCTCTAAAACAGTTTGTAATTTTCCTTCGCATATTTACTTACTTTGCCACTCCGTTTAACCCGTTAAACACGCCATAACACAAAGACGATTCCATGGATATCATCATACCCACATCACCAACGCCGCCGGATCAGCCATCCGAGTACAAGCGCTGGAAGTTCAAAGACCTGAAAATTTACGCCTCCACTGAGTGGCTGGCCGACAATCGGAAGAAATATCGCCAGGTTTTTGACCGCATGGAGACGACCTATGTCTATGCAGAATTATCCTTCAATAACAAGTTTTTCGATATCGAGGATTGGGAAGTAAATGTTGAATTGCGCTGTTACGTCCTGAAAAAACAACGCAAAGAAGTGTGCGTATTGCCTTTCCGCCGCAAAGTGAGCAAGTACGACGCTGTCGGGTATATCCGCGAAGGCTGGGGCAACAAGCAGGAAGGGGTTTTCTGGAAAAAAGGCACATACGTCTGGGAAGCATGGATTGAAGGCGAAAAGGTGGCCTCCAAGTATTTTTATATTGAAGATGCCGGAAAACCATTTTCCAAAACAGAAAATCCATACTGCCAGATTACTTCCCTGCGGATGTATGAAGGCCCTTACGACGATACTCAGGAGTTCGAACGTCAGTACCTGCGTCAGTTCAATAGCGAAGAAACCCGCTACGTCTATGCCGAGGTGACGCTGAAAAACCTGCTGCCGGCGCGCCAGTGGCAGGCCGAATTATTCATTAAATTTTACAACGACGCTCGCGAACTGAAAGGCTACGTCGTGCGCATGCATAAAGTTGAAAAAGGCGACGACGGTATGCGTATCACGGCAGGGTGGGGTAGCAACGTTAAAGGCTCGTGGCGCAAGGATCGCTATACTGCCGAGGTCGTCTTCATGGATCGTTTGCTGGCTGTCATGCCTTTCGAGGTAGGCGATTTTGCAGAAGAAGGCGCAAATCCTGTGTTTTTACCCGACAAAGACGGTCAGGTTTTGCTTCAGCCCGAAGTCGAAGACCATGAAACTTTCGAGGAAGTCCTGCATAAACTCGATGCCCTGATTGGCCTTTCGGATATCAAGGTAAAAGTGCGTGAACACGCGCAGTACATTCAGTTTTTGCAACTGCGTAAAGAAAAAGGCTTTGCCGAAAAAGACGGTATTGACGTTCACTCGATCTTTGTCGGCAATCCCGGCACAGGCAAAACGACCGTTGCCAAAATGATGGGCCGCCTGTATAAAAAAATGGGCCTCCTGTCCAAGGGGCACGTTCACGAGGTGGATCGCTCCGACATCGTGGGCGAATACATTGGTCAGACTGCACCCAAAATGAAGGAAGCCATCGAAATGGCTCGCGGTGGCGTGCTTTTCATTGACGAAGCCTACGCCCTGGCTCGCAGCGCCGAAGACCATAAGGATTTTGGCCGCGAAGCCATTGAAATTCTGGTGCGCGAAATGAGCAACGGCCCCGGCGATCTGGCGGTCATCGTTGCTGGCTATCCAAAGGAAATGAAAACTTTCCTCGATTCGAACCCGGGTTTGCGCAGCCGTTTCAAAATGACTTTCGAATTCCCGGATTATCTGCCACAGGAATTAATCGAAATCGCACTCTACGCCTGCGAAGAGAAGGAAGTGAAAATGGCCGAAGAAGCGCGCTCACTGGTGAACGAATACATTACAGAAGCCTTCCGCAGTCGCGACCGGGCCTTTGGCAATGCGCGTTTTGTCCATGACCTGATTGATAAATCCAAGATTCAGATGGGCCTGCGCCTCATGGCACAGCCGGACGTACGCAGCCTTTCCGGCGACTCCCTGAGTACCATCATCCAAATGGATGTTGAAAAAGTAAAACCCAACCGCCAGAAAAGCATGCCGAATATTCCGGTTGACGAGAAACTGCTGGCGCAAGCCCTGCACGAACTGGACAGCC
Organism: Saprospiraceae bacterium; assembly: GCA_020852155.1. Taxonomy (GTDB): domain Bacteria; phylum Bacteroidota; class Bacteroidia; order Chitinophagales; family Saprospiraceae; genus M3007. The sequence continues at coordinate 2,031 of JADZBJ010000128.1, forward strand.
TCATCGGTATGCGCAATATCAAGGAGGACATTCGCGAACTCGTGAATCTGGTGCGTTACTACCGCGAAAGCGGGCGCGATGTACTGGGTCGTTTCTTCCTGCACACGGTTTTTGTGGGTAATCCCGGCACGGGCAAAACCACGGTGGCGCGCATTCTCGCAAAAATATACCGCGCACTGGGCGTCCTCGAACGCGGCCACATGATCGAAACAGATCGTCAGGGGTTAGTAGCAGGTTATGTCGGCCAAACAGCCGCCAAAACCACCGAGCGAATTGATGAAAGTATGGGCGGGGTCATGTTTATTGACGAAGCGTATGCCCTGACCACAACGGGCCGAGGCACCGGCGGCGACTTTGGCGACGAGGCGATACAGACATTGCTCAAACGCATGGAAGACCGCCGTGGCGAGTTCTTTGTGTTTGTAGCCGGTTATCCCGAAAACATGGATGCTTTCCTGAAAGCCAATCCGGGTTTGGGCAGCCGCTTCGACAAGGTATTGCGTTTTGAAGACTATTCGCCGGAAGAACTGCTCGAAATTTCGCTGTATATGTTCCAGTTGGAAGAGTATCGCGTAGAAGAAGACGCGCGTGAACACCTCGGAAAATACCTGGCATTCCTGTACCAGTTCCGCGACAAATACTTCGGAAATGCGCGCACAGTTCGTCAGGTGGTACTCGAAGCCATCAAGAACCAAAACCTGCGCGTATCGGCAGCGCGACTGACCGACGAACGCGATATACATACCATTCGCCTCGACGACGTATCAACATTCACATTTGACAAGGAAAAACTCAATATTTTCGTTCGTAAAAGCATTGGGTTCGGTAAATAGAACGTTTGGTTTTTTCCACATTAATTAAATCCCGGTACAACACTTACTGATGTTTCAGACAGATTTTAATCGAATCATGAATCGCATCCTCAGCCTCCTGATTGCCTTTTTTTTCCTGCATATTGGCGTTGCCAACGCGCAAGACCCTGGCTTGGCCAATCAATATTTTACCGACGGTGAATTTGAAAAAGCCGCCTCGGTTTATGAGCAATTGCTTGAAAAAGACCAGAACAGCGATTATTATTTCAGTCGCTACATCGCCAGCCTGACCGAACTCAAAGAGTTTGACCGCTGTGAAAAGGCCATTAAAAAGCAGCTGAAAAAGCAGCCTGAAAATAACACGCTGTA
>JADZBJ010000129.1 GCA_020852155.1 Saprospiraceae bacterium
ATCATGCAACAACGACGGATACTGGGTAACGACAATCACTAAATTTGATAATCAGTATTCATATGCTTCTTTCAGATCAGACGACTCTGGCATCATGCTGGCGGGCTACCCTGTCGGCATTGGTGGCGATATTTTATTGGGTGAAATGAAATTTACCCCCGACGGGAAAGGCTTAGTCAGAACCATTGGCCCGTTGAAAAGTATTGAAATAGCGGACTTTAATCCCGAAGATGGCAAGGTGGCCAATTTCAGAATCCTGCAACGCAACGACTGGGGCGAACCGCGCGGCGTGGAATTTTCACCCGACGGCCGACTCATGTATATTTCCTGTGCCAGCATTGGCAGCAATAGCGCCAGCGCACTCTATCAGTTTGACCTGACAGCCGGAAACTTTGACGCCATTCGAAGCAGCGCACAGCTCATTTACAGCAAAGAACAAATCAGTTTTAACGACCTCGAACTGGCGCCTAACGGCAAAATTTACCTGACCGCAACCCCGTCCAGTGGCGTTCCTGTCAATAAACTCAGCGTCATTCAGCAACCGAACGTCAGGGGAACAGGATGTTTGTTCGAGCCTGACGTGGTGATGCTGGCAACCGGCACTATTCAAGGCCAGGCGACCAACGGGCTGCCAAATTTTCCGACCAACCCGCGCGCCAACCTGGCTGTTTCTTTCCTGGAAAGCAGCCCCGATTCACTTTGCTATTTCACCGCTTATGCACTTGATTATGGCATTGTCGGCTGCAATGTGGACAGCGTTCGGTTTACATCAACACCCAATATTGATATTTCCAGTTGGAACGATAAACAGGTTGAAATTTTCGTCGCCCAACAAGGCCCGGAACCTTCTACCCTGCCCGATTCAGGATACGTCGTTGTACAAACGCTCTCGCCTTGCGGCAATCGTACAGATACAGCATTTTTGTACATCCGCCCATACGCCCCAACACCAACGCTCAACCTTGGCCCTGATCGGGTCATTTGCCAAAATGGAACTGTCAAACTCAACGCAGGTTCAGGGTTTGGCCGCTACCAGTGGAACGACGGCAGCAGCGATAGTACGCTCACGACCCTGCTGCCCGGCGTCTATTGGGTAAAAGTCTGGAGCGATTGTAGTACTGATATACCGCAAATCGACACTGTGCGCATCACGGTCGAACAAGCCAGCATCCTGAATGTCGGCCCAAACCTGAACCTCTGCAAAAATACGCCCCTGCAATACACTCGTCCCGCGGCCTTCCAGCACTGGGACTGGTCGCCGGCCACACCGCCATTGAGTTGCGACACTTGCCAGACGATCAGCCTCTCGCCGGAGGATTCAGGCGTCTGGTATATCACTGCCAATAATGAAAACGGCTGTTTTTCAACGGATACCCTGACGCTAACAGTACAAGACACGGTATTGCTCAGCCTTGACACCACTGTTTGCGCCAACGAAAGGTTGCTGCTGTACGGCGCACTCCTGCCTTCCGACACGACGGCCAACTTCTTTTTCCCGGCCAACGGCGCAGGTTGTGATACGCTCCTGACCGTTCAGGTGCTGGGGCTGGATATCAGCAATACTACCGTGCAGACGACCATCTGTTTTAACGAACAATTCGATTACTTCGGACAAAATCTTCCGGCAGATACAACGGCCATCTTCACTTATTCGGATATCAATGGCTGCGATTCGATAGTAACCGTTCAGGTGAACAGTTTTCCGGTATTTTCGGTCGCTTTACCCAAAGACACAACCATCAGAATTGCCGATGAAGTGCCGATCAAGGCACAGATCACATCCAGCGGCAACCTCACCCTGAACTGGCTGCCAACGACTGGCCTTTCCTGCAATAATTGTCCGAATCCGGTGGCGAACCCGCTCGTGACCACGCAATACGTACTGGAAGCCACCGACGCCAATGGCTGTGTGGTGAGTGATTCGATACTGATTCGGGTGGTAGATAGTTGTCAGTTGTACATTCCCAATGCCTTTACGCCGAATGGCGACGGCAATAACGACTATTTCTACCCGGCGACAGACCCGTGTGTCAGTCGGATCGGATTTTGGCAGGTGCGCAGCCGCTGGGGCGCTGTCGTTTTCGAACGCGCGATGTTTGAACCCAACGTTCCCAACCTCGGCTGGGACGGCCGTGTGGAGGGCGCCGACCAGCCCGCCGATGTGTTTGTCTGGCGCGCCGAATTTGAATTTTACAATGGCAAAAAGGAAGTGCGCAGCGGGCAAGTGACACTGGTGCGATGAAATCAGGATTTTCTGGATTAATGGATTTACAGGATTGATTTTTTGGATTTTTATGGGTTTTATTGAATCCTAAAACTCCATCCTGTAAATCCATTAATCCTGAAAATCCTGATAAATATTCAAATGATTGGCAAACTTGCTTGTACACGGTGCAAGGTGGCATAATTTTGCCTGCACTATTCGTCAAGCCCAGATCGTTTTGAACGGCTTGCGCAAAAATCCCTGCACCATCATTTAAATCCGGGCACCACCCATGCACTTGCTCAAAAACGTATTGATAACCCTGCTCACCTTGCTTTTTATTGCCCCGCTAACGGCTCAACAAGCAACTACTGACAGTACGACCATCGAAGGGTTCATTGAAGGCCTTCAGGCCAGTAAAACCCGAATGGTCGGCACCTACGGCGACCAAAACTACCTGGCCGACTCGGCGATGATTGACGCCAGCGGTCACTTCATGATTCGCCGCCGCCGAACGCTTCCTGCAGGTTACTATACCTTCCTGCTGCCTGGCGGCAAAAACTTCGCAATCCTGATTGACAAAAACGAGCAACACCTCGTCCTGAGGGCTAAAGCCGCAGATATTCCGGGCACGTTGCAAACAGAAGGCTCGCTGAATACCCAACTTTTCTATGACAACATGCGTTTTCAAAGCCTGACCGATGGTGAATTAATGAGCCTGGGTGAGACCATGAAGAAAAACGCCATGTCAACGCCAGAGTACCAAACCGCCCGAAAAAGGCAGGAGGAAATACTGGAAAGCCGAAAGGCTCAATTGGCCGAAACCATCAAGAAATACCCGGACGCTTTTTATGTCAAATTCAAAGTGGCCGGTCAAAACCCGGATTATCTGGAATTCAAAAAGCCCAACGGCGATATTGATACCATCCGGCAAATCGTCAGCTACCGAAACCGCTTCTGGAATGGCGTTGATTTCACGGATACACGACTGCTCTACACACCGGTCATCGTGAACAAACTCAAACGTTATATCAAGGATTTTACGCCTCAAAATCCGGATACCCTGATCGTTTCAGCAGATGCGCTGATCAAAAAAAGCATCCCTTATCCTGAATATTTCAAGTTTATCACCAACTGGATTGCCCTGCAATATGAAAATGGCAAAACAACCGTGATGGACGGCGAGGCGGTTTATGTTCACATCATCAAAACTTATTTCACGCCCGAATTGGCGACCTGGAGCACCAAGGAAGAACTGGACGCACTCCAAAAGCACGTTTGGGAAATGGAAGCCAGCCTGATGGGACGCAAAGGACCCAATGTAACTGCTGCCGATGTGAATGGCCAAATGCACAGTATTTACGACATTCCCGAACCTTTGGTCGTCATCTTTATGTTCAGTCCCGACTGCGAACACTGCCAAAAAGAAGCACCGGAGATTGAACGGCTTTACAAAAAATGGAAACCACGCGGCGTCGAATTTTACGGTATCGCCGTAAGTACGAAAGATCAGGAATGGCGCGATTTTGTCAAGAAAATGGGTTTTACATTTACGAATGTGTTCGATCCAACCAACCGCGCTATTTATGCCAAGTACTTCGTGGATATCACACCCGAACTGTATGTCTTGAATAAAGATCGCATCATCGTGGCCAAAAACCTCAAATCAGAACAACTGGAAACGGTTTTTGAACGCGAGTTGAAGAAGTTGAAGAAGTGATTTACGGGATTTTTTGTCTTGACCAGGATTTGGGGGGATTTTAGGATGTGCAGGATAATGTCAGCCACCCAAAATTTAAATCCTGAAAATCCTAAAATCCCCCCAAATCCTGGTCAAGACAAACTTTCCAGTTGCTCCATCACCGGAGCCAGTTGTTTTCCTTTCTCCGTCAGGAGATAATCAATATGCAGCGGTTTTTGCTGAACGACAACCCTTTCCAGCAGACCGCATTCTTCCAGTTCGCGCAGGGCAGTAGTAAGGCTTTGTTTATTTGAGCCATTGATCTGCCGCAACAAGCTGTTGAAACGCAGCGGCCCCGACAAGGCCAGCCTGTAGATTTCCGGTTTCCATTTACCCGAAAGCATTTTTAAAAGCGCCTGTGCCGGGCAGATTTCCGACTTTTCTTCAACGTTTTGAGTAGTCATGTTTTTTTGACTAATTGTGCAGTATTTTAATTGCTGCGACCTTTGTTCCATACAACAACAGAACAGTGTCGCGGTTTCAGTTTTTGCATACCAGAACCCGGGCAAAAGAAGCCGACTCCTGATCTGCTTTGAATGACTCATGTCTGCAAATCATTCAAAATCAAGAAAATCAATCCTAAAATCCTAAAATCCCCCCAAATCCTGGTCAAGACAGTTTA
>JADZBJ010000130.1 GCA_020852155.1 Saprospiraceae bacterium
CACCGATGGTCAATTCGCTATAGCTGAGTTGTCCGGTAACGTTGTTGGTTTGTTGAATATCAGCCTTGCCGTAAGCAATGTTCAGGTCAGCGTCGTTGGATATGATTTCAGCGTGCAAGTCGCCATATTTGATTTCAGCGAGGAGTTTACCGTTCAATTTGCTGACCCACGAGTTGCCGTATTTGTTTTTCAGGTCCAACTGATTGTTTTCCGGCATCCAGATGTCGTAGTTGATTTTAAAATCCTGGCAATTGGAATTTTCATTGAACCACCAACCGCCGTACATGGTTTCGGAGATGAACGTTTCGGCTTTGACATAGCCCCAGGCATTCGTGAAATTCACGTTGATGCGCTCGAACATCTTGTCTGCTTCCTTTTGATTTCGGGCGTTGACCACAATTTGGACATCAATTTTCACTTTGTTATTCGACCAGGTATTGACCTTGATTTGTCCGTACTTGTTGTACAACGCGGTGGTGCCTTTAGCGTCGGTATCAAACTGACGACTTAGTGAGCGGATGAATTCCTGTGTGGGTTTGAACGGATTTTCCCCAAACGATTGTCCCGACCAGAAAAGGGCGAGCACCATTAAGAGAATATGGCGTGAAATTTTCATAACTTATTGAAAATCAGATACTTTTGAACTTATTTTCAGGCGATTCACTCGAATCGTCTTCTGTTGGATTATTGTCAAGGCGTTCCAGCACTCGTTTTAAAATGGCTGTCCTTGCCTGATAATTTTCGATCATGGCCCTGACCACTTGTTCCCGGTTGCCGGGCGGCACTTTACTGAGTTCGCAACGCAGTTCGTTCATGGCTTTGTCCATCTGCGTCAAGTCTTTGGTGACTTCCTCTGTCTGTTCGCCGGTATAGTTGGCCAGTGCGGCTTTCTTTGATGAAATTTCATTCTCGTAATAGGTTTCCAGTTCGGCGTACTCCGTTGACACTTCGCGCAGCGCCATGCCTGAGGATGTCATTTTCGCATCGCTCCGGCCGTACCAGACTCCTATACCAAGGCCGATGATCAACAAAGCGATGGATGCTGCGATGCTGGTCAGTCGTCGCGGGACAATCTGCCACCATTGCATTTTCACGACTTTGGAATTGGGCAGATCGCTCTCCACTTTTTCCCAAAGCGACCGATGTGGCTCGAACACGTCCATCTGTTCACGATGTTCGGCAATGAAAGCCTCCAAAGGATCAGTAACGGGTAGTGCGCGTTCTATTTTTGACCACAGGTTTGGCGCCTCAGCCGTATCCAGCAACGGGCGATCCATCATAATCTGACGCTCCAGGCTATCCGAATCCGGGATGCGGCGAAGGCATCTTTCCAGACTTTCCCAGACATAGCCCTGCGGGTCAGACTGGTCAAAAGCCGTCCGTTGTTCAAGAATGAATTTTTCTATGGATTCTTTGTTCCTCATGTTAGCAACACCTATCAGGATTTTCTGGATTTGGGGATTTGATTTTTGTGATTTATTTGAAATAAAACATTGATTTTCAACATCTTAAATCAAGCAAGCATTTCGCGTAGCTTTGATTTTGCACGACTGTACTGCGATTTGGAGGTCGCTTCGGCAATGCCGAGTACTTGTGCGATTTCTTCGTGATCGTAGCCTTCCAGCGCATACAAACTGAATACCACGCGGTCTCCATCAGGCAATTGATTAATGGCCTGGTTAATGCGTTCGATGCTGTAAGGCGATTCGACCGTTTCATGCTGTTCATTCCATTCGGCCTGATCGTGTTGTGTGCCCAATTCCGTCCATTGCAATCGCTTGCTTTTCAGGAAATTGATGCATTTGTTGATGACGATGCGCTTCATCCATGCGCCAATACTGCTTTCGTAGCGGAATGACTCCAGTTTGCAGAACACCTCAATAAAAGTGCTCTGCAAAAGATCCTCGGCATCATGAGGATTCTGAACCATTCGCAAAGCCGTATTGTACATAGCCTTGGAGTATAGCCGATAGAGCTCGAATTGAGCATCTCGTCGGCCACTCCGACAACGTTCAATCAGGTCGCGGTGCGTTTGTGTTGCGTCCATATTTGATTTGATATCCGAATGACAAACGATGCGTGTCGAGGTTGCTTCGATTGTAAAAATATGTTAAAAAAGGGAAAAAGTAATGATGAATGATGAATGGTAAATGATGAATAACAACCTGATAATCAATATTTTATTCGATAAAATTGCTACTATCATGAAAATGAAACCCGCCCAGCAGCCTAATGGCACACCGGGCGGGTTTGTGTGTACTGGCACGGGTTAATTCTCCCGATACATCCTGCTGCCTTCCAGATACTCCCAAACAGGCTCCGGAACTAAGTAGCGGATGGATTTGCGGGCTTTGATGCACTCGCGAATGTAGGTAGCAGAAATATCCAGCAAAGGCGCTTCACAGATGCGTACGCGCGGATGAGTAGCCAGATCGCCCAGGTCAGTATTAGGTCTTTTATAGACGTAAATATCGTGTTGAGATAAAATTTGCTCGTAATTTTTCCAAAGATGGAAGGATTGCAGGTTGTCGCCGCCCATAATCAGGGCAAATTCTTTATCAGGATATTTTTCTTTTAAAACGGCGAGCGTGTCTACTGTATAGGACGGTTGAGGCAGGGAAAATTCAACATTTGAGGCTTCGATTTTGGGATTATCACCAATACCCAGCCGCACTAAATGCAAGCGGTCATGGTCTTTGGCGAGTGTTTTTTTGGGCTTAAACGGATTTTGCGGACTGACAACCATCCAGACTTTGTCCAAATCCGTTTGCGTCGCCACGTGGTTGGCAATAATGAGGTGGCCAATGTGAATTGGATTAAACGAGCCAAAAAAGAGGCCTATTTTCATAAAGGTTGAAAGTTGTTGAAGGTTGAAAGTTGTTGAAGGTTAAAGTGGTAATGCCCGGAAAATGGGCCTCCCACATTTTAACTTACACCTTCTCTCCCCTTGAAATATCGTTAAAAACCCAGGTGTAGCATATTCCCGCAGATTTCGCGAAAATCTGCGTTATCTGCGCTTTTAATCTGCGAAATCTGCGGGAAATTTGTCTTACTCGGCGTTTTTTACAAATTATCTACCGATACCGATGTCTTTGTCTTCCTTTTCAACCCTGTTGAGTAATTCATCTACGCGATACATTTCATCAACGGTATCGTCGAGGAAAAACTCAATTTCGGGTACACGGCGCATTTGCTTGCCAACTTTGGAAGAAATGGCCTGGCGCAATCGCGGGTAATTATCTTCCAATTGAAGAATGACTTCCTGCTTGTTTTCGGAGCCATACACGCTGATGTAAATTTTCGCCACCAACAGGTCAGGCGTCATTTTGACTTCAGTCACGGTCACCAATTTATCGCGGCCATAAATATTGACGCCTTCTTCGGTCAGAATCATGGCGAAATAACGGCGAATCAACTCGCCGACTTGTTTTTGTCTGATGGATTCCACAGCTAGTGATGTTTAATGATGATTACTTCCTGCCCCTCAAAAAATTTCAAATTTCAAATCGCACATTTTTTAAAATTTGAAATTTGAAAAATTTTAGTCGCCCCAACCAGGCTCGTCTTCCAGTTCTTTGGGTTTGTTGCGATGAATGCCAAACTCCATTTCTTTCTGACAAGTTCCGCAAACGCCGTATAAGTTCAGGGAATGGTGCGTAATTTGAAAATTCAGCAGTTCACCGACCATATCCTTGATTTGCTGCACGCGCGGGTCGCAAAATTCGACAACTTTACCACAGTGCGCGCAAATGATGTGATCGTGTTGTTTATAACCGTATGATTTTTCAAACTGCGCCAGGTTTCGACCGAATTGGTGTTTTTTCACCAGATCACATGTTACCAAAAGATCCAGGGTATTATACACGGTGGCGCGGCTAACGCGGTAATTGCGGTTTTTCATGTGGATGTACAACGCTTCGGCATCGAAGTGGTCGCTGCGTTTGTAAATTTCCTCCAATATGGCAAAACGCTCCGGTGTTTTACGCAAGCCATTTTTCTCCAATTGTGAAGAGAAAATATTGAGGACTTCCTTGATCAAATCCTGATTGTTGCGTGGCGCTGATATATTCATGATGGTGTATTACTCTTCTCGTTTCAATAAGATTCAGCATCCGTCGGAAAACTTTTTGCTTTCACTTCATTGACGTACTGCTGTGTTGCGTTACCGATGGCATCATATAATTCCAGATAACGACGCAAAAATCGAGGTTTAAAATCTTTAGTGATGCCCAGCATATCCTGAGTGACCAATACCTGCCCGTCGCAATGCGGACCTGCGCCAATCCCTATCGTCGGGATGTCAATGCTTTCAGATACTTCGCGGGCTAATTGTGCCGGTATTTTTTCAAGTACCATAGCAAAACAACCCAACTGGTCTAACAGTTTTGAATCGTCCTTCAATTTTTGCGCCTCGGCGTCTTCTTTGGCCCTGACGGAATAAGTGCCAAATTTATAGATGCTTTGCGGCGTCAAACCGAGGTGACCCATGACCGGAATTCCGGCGTTGAGAATACGCTTGATGGATTTTTCCACTTCAGCGCCGCCTTCGAGTTTGATGGCATGGGCGCCGGATTCTTTCATCACACGAATGGCACTGGACAGCGCCAATTCAGGGTTGGACTGATAGGAACCAAACGGAAGGTCAACAACGACCATCGCGCGTTTTACGGCCCTCACCACCGATTGCGCATGATAGATCATTTGATCCAGCGTAATCGGAAGGGTCGTTTCATGGCCAGCCATGACATTCGAAGCCGAATCGCCGACCAGCAAAATATCAATACCGGCAGCATCCAGAATTTTGGCCATAGAAAAATCGTATGCCGTGAGCATTGCAATTTTCTCGCCCTTATCCTTCATGGCCTGAACGGAATGGGTGGTTACTTTTTTAAGTTCGGGAGTGGCCGCTGACATAACTTTAATAAAAGAGTGTTGTCGTTGTTCCTATGATTATTTCAAAACAGCGACATTAAAGATGGAACAAAAATGCAGCATTATTCGGGTAAAGCAGGCATTTGAAGGCGCATTTTTCTAAGTATAGTCTTTGCAAAATGCTTTTGAGAAAATCAGACCTGAAAATCTCCGAAAATACGGAAAATGTATCCCGTTAATCCCTGGAATTCTGGTTTAAAAAGCACTACTGCCCTAACTTCGCGACTTATTCAATTTTCACTTTTACACAATCCGGTTTTTCTCGAAATATGACTGCTTACGTTTTTCCCGGACAGGGTTCTCAATTCGAAGGTATGGGCAAAGACCTGTACGATCAGTATCCCGTCGCCAAAGATATTTTTGAACAAGCCAACGACGTGCTGGGCTGGCGAATTACAGATGTGATGTTTAACGGCACGAAAGAAGACCTGACGCAAACCAAAGTAACACAGCCGGCGGTTTTTCTGGAAAGCTATGTGCGCACTCAAATCGCGGGCGACAGTTTCAAACCTGATGCTGTGGCTGGACACTCTCTGGGTGAATTCACGGCACTGGCTGCAGCTAAAGCGCTGTCGTTCGAAGATGCGCTGACCCTGGTGAGCAAGCGCGCTTTTGCCATGCAAAAAGCCTGCGAACTGGTGGATAGCACGATGGCTGCCGTATTGGGCATGGAAGATGCCGTGATTGAAGAAATTCTGTCGCACATTACGGAAGAAGTGGTGGTAGCGGCCAATTATAATTCGCCCGGACAGTTGGTTATTTCAGGCAGCAAAAAAGGCATTGAACTGGCGCAAGCAAAACTCAGTGAAGCCGGAGCCAAACGCGTACTGGTATTGCCAGTGGGTGGCGCGTTCCACTCGCCCTTGATGCAGCCTGCACAAGACGAACTGGCACAGGCCATTAATCAGGTGACCATGCAACAGCCCGTTTGCCCGATCTACCAGAACGTACACGGCAAGGCCGTACGGGATGCCGAAGATATTCGCAAAAACCTGATCGCTCAACTGACCGGCCCGGTTCGCTGGACGCAATCGGTTCAGCAAATGATCGAAGATGGCGTGACGACATTTATTGAAGTCGGGGCCGGTAAAGTATTACGCGGCATGATTCAGAAAATCAATAAAGACGTAGCACTGGATGGCATTTAATCAGCGCACAATCAGCCACGTATTTTTCGATCACGACGGTACGCTGGTGGATACTGAACACCTCGCCATTGAAGCCATGCTGGAAGTGCTGGCGCCTTATGGATTTTCAATGTCGGCCGATGAATACAGTCAGCGTTTTCCAGGATTGATTGATCGGCATATCGTTGAAATCATCCGGCGCGACATGCACCTTGACATACCTGAATTCGATGTCATTCGCGATGACTTACGGCGAAGGCATCGAATTCTTTTTCAGGAAAGAC
>JADZBJ010000131.1 GCA_020852155.1 Saprospiraceae bacterium
AATCCGGCGGACATTCATCTGCGACGAGGTACACTTTAAATTTCGGGTGCGACTGCAACAGCAGGGATTGAATCAGGGGGCGGGCAATATCCGCATTTCGATATGCCGTAATGACACAGGCAAAATCAAATGTTTTTTCAGGAGAAAAAACAGGCGCAACCCTTTCTTTTCCAAAGAGTTGCGCCATCATAATTGTGAGGAAAGGATAGCACAACTGCACTACCAGCAAGAAAGCCAAAAGGCCAAAGAGGAATTGCAGAAGAGCGATCATAGGTTTACTTTGTGGACAAATAGGCCGTCACGACGGAGCGGGCGTCTTTGGCTGCCTGTTCGTTATAACGCGGGCTGCTCGGGTTAGCAAAAGCGTGATCGGCATCGTAATGGAATACCTTCACTTTTTTACCAGCAGTGGTCATGTTCTTTTCAAACTCCTTCGTCATGTCTTCCGTGATCCATTTGTCGCGGGTCGGGTGAATAAACACCACGTCAGTACCCAGCGTTTTCAATTTCTCAACGTCCTGTTCAGGCGCACCGTAATACACGACACAGCCCTTGGCGCGGTCGCCCAGTTGCAAGGCAGCCCGTAATGACCAGCCGCCGCCGAAACACCAGCCCATCGTGCGGAAATCAGCATTAGCGCCCAGGTATTTTACGGCGCCGGCAATGATCGCTGACGAACGTGCCGGGTCGTTGGATTGCATCAGTTGCCCGGCCTCGTCGGCTGTTGCGACGACTTTACCATCATACAAATCAATGGCCAGCACATTGATGCCTAATTCGTGGCACCACTGCGCCGTTTCGCGTTTGATGTTGTCGTTTAGGCCCCACCATTCATGAAACAGCAGCAGGTACTTGTTGGTATTGCCGTGCGCACGCATCAGGTAACCGCGCCCATTGGCGCCACCTTCTACCGGGAATTCGATATCCTGACCACTATGATCGTATTCAGCGGCTTGAGGAGAAGGGTGCGCATTGCGAAATGCGGGGTCGTCGGCAAAGGATGCAAAAGCAGATGTTGCGTCCAGTTCTTCGGGCGCATGGCAAAGCACCTGTTTCGGTGTCGAAACATCGCGACGGCAGGCGGCAAGGAGTAATAAAGCGAAAAGCGATAAGTATTTTGTCATGGTATTAAAGTTCGGTCAAGTCAACAACGAATGCTTCCTTGTAGGTTTTTGAAATGGCTTTGAGTGCATTTTGCGCTGCCTTGCGATCACCATAAGGGCCAATCACGACTTTGTAAGTATTGGAATTGTCGGCAGCATCCTGTTCGAGGTTAACGAGTACTTTGCCGGCATACTTCTTCTCCAGTTTTTGAAGGATTGGCAGTACGTTATCGGCATCGCTGAGGGTGCTTACCTGAACGCCGAAGCCTTTTTTAGGCGTAGATGCGATGTTTACCTTGTACAAGTCGGATGTTTTTTTAGCCGGTTTAGCGTCTGCTACAGCCGTACGGCCCTTGGCCGTCATGGTTGTTTTGGCGTCGCTGCCTGCGCTGTAAGCCACTGGCGCATCGGCTTTTTTAGCGGCCAGCATTTTTGCGCGGCCATTGGTGGTTGCGGCGCGGACTTCTTCTTCGTCATCACCGTTTTTGTTCATGGATTCCAGCGCGTCGTTTTCGTCTTTGACGACTTCGACCTTGACGCGGGCGATGCCTTTATCAATCAAGCCGATTTGTTGCGCGGCGCGGCGGGAAAGATCCACCACATGTCCTTCGCGGAAAGGGCCACGGTCGTTGACACGAACAATGACCGACTTACTGTTATCGAGGAGGGTGATACGCAATTTTGTACCGAATGGGAAAGTTTTGTGCGCACAGGTGTATTCGTTTTTGTCGTATTTTTCACCGCTGGCTGTTTTTCTGCCGTGGAGTGAATCCGCGTAATAACTGGCCTTTCCATATTCTTCCGCCTGATTTTTCAGCACAAAAGAAGATAGGGAAACAACAGCGAATAGCAGCGTCAGAATTTTGAATGGGAAGGATTGCATAATTAAAAAGTTTGCTGTTTATGAATATTCAGTTTTGAAAGTCAATGCGAATGATTCGGGGAACCGTACATTTTGCCACAAAAAAAGCCTCTTGCACTGCCATTTCCAAAAAAAATTCAAATCAATTGCCTGACCTTTGACCAACTTGAACGCTAAAAACTGTTCATTGATTTTAAAACCGTCATTTTTCAATGCAAAAACTGTTGTTTTTCTGTCTAATCGCCCTACCCTTTTCTTTGTGGTCGCAACCAACACAGGAAGGGCCGCCTGATACGGAAGCCGAATTTAAAAAGGCATACGAAGAGCGTATCAAAAAAGACAGGCTGGCAGGTATTTACATCCCCAAAAATCTGGACGACGCCATGCTTCAATTGGATAAACTGATCTCGCCGGAGTCGCAGGCCAAGATACGCAGTGTGCCCGAAGATACCGTATGTGATCTGTTACATAACCGCCTCGGACAGTGGATAATTATCAACTGGGGCTTTTCTGGCGGGTCGCGACTGTCGCATTACCTTCGCAGCGCCGGCGTAACATTCCCGGATGATATGGCTGATTTTCTGATTTTGGCCTATCACCGCAAACTCAATAACAAACCTTATGCCATCAAGGATTTGGCCAAAACGTTCAGGGAAAAACGCAAGATCGAATTTCAAAAGGAAATCGAATCCGGCGAAGTCATCAAAATTGAAAAACGCAACAAACCCAAATCTCCCGGCACGGGGAATTAAGGTTGAAGGTTGAAGTGGTTGAAAAGTTGTTGAAAGTTGAAGTGGTTGAAATAGTTGAAGTGGTTGAAGGTTGTTGAAAGTTGAAGATGGTTGAAGGTTGGGGAAAAGTTGTCATCCTGAGCGCCAGCGAAGGATCTGCTACCCACGAAGCGAAATGAAGCACAACTGTTTGGCCAGATCCTTCACTTCGTTCAGGATGACAACTTTTTTGAGGAAGGGAAAAATCAACTTTCAACAACCTTCAACTTTCAACAACTTTTCAACCTTCAACTACTTCAACTATTTCAACCACTTCAACTTTCAACTACTTCAACTTTCAACAACATCAACCTTCAACAACTTTTCAACTTTCAACACTAAACTTAGACCTCTTTGGCATGTTCCTGAAAAATTTTCTCTACCTCGTTGTGGCTATACTGCTTCTGAACACGGTAGCCTGCAAAAGCGACTATGAAAAAATGCTGGATCGAGAATTATCCAGCGGACAAAGAAAAGACAGTTTGTTTCTGGGTATGTATTTCGGTATGAGGCGTGATAGTTTCTTCAATCATTGTCTGCGCCTGAACGCCGAAGGAAAAATTACCAGCGGCCCCAAAAACATGACAGCGCAATACATACTTCCGGGCAGCGACCCGCGTATCAACCTGAATTTTTACCCGCGTTTTTATGGCGATTCCATCGTCGTTATGGATGGATATTTCGACTACGCCAGTTGGTCGCTTTGGGCCGAAAACTTCCATTCCGACAAACTATTTCCGGTCGTGATGGACACCCTCGAAAAATGGTACGGCCCCGGATTTCTGGACGTCAGCAAAGACGACAAAAAAGTATTTGTCAAAGTAACTGGCAATCGTCGGATACGGGCATTTATCAAGGACAAACAAACTGTCCAACTCGAAATTAAAAACCTCAAAGCACCCGAAGCCAGCAAGGATTAAAAGTTGAAAAGTTGAAGGTTGTTGAAGGTTGAAAAGTTGTCGAAAGGTTGTTGAAAGGTTGTTGAAAGGTTGTTGAAAGTTGAAGTGGTTAAAAGTTATTGAAAGTTCCCTTTCTCAAAAAAGTTGTCATCCTGAACGAAGTGAAGGATCTGGCCAA